>NZ_BAAAPN010000026.1:0-8558 GCF_039531165.1 Nostocoides vanveenii
AGGTGCGCGTTGCCCGTCCCGGCGGCCTGGGTCGACCACGTCAACGTCCCGAGCGGGTGCTCGCCGACGCTGCCTACTCATCGCGAGAGAACCGGTCCTGGCTGATGAAGAAGGGCATCAACGCGACCATCCCGATCAAGGCCGACCAGGTCAGGAACCGGGCAGCCAAGGGCTCCCACGGCGGCCGACCACACCTGTTCGACCCCGTGATCTCTCGCGATCGCCACGCAGTCGAATGCGGTATCAACGGCCTGAAGCAATACCGCGCTTTGGCCACCCGCTACGACAAACTCGCCGTCCGATACGACGCAATAACCCACGTCGTCAGCATCAGCCGCTGGCTCAAACGACTTTCGTAACACGGCCTAGCAAGGTTTAGGCACGTCGAGCAGGGTAGAGCCTGCTCGACGTGCCCCAACCTTGCTAGCAGGGTTGGGACGGGGGCAGCCGCCAGCTGTCAGGCCTGCTTGAGCAACTGGACGTCCAGGACGATCTTGATCTTCTCGCTCACGAGCACGCCGCCGCCCTCGATGGCCGCGTTCCAGGCCAGGCCCCAGTCCTTGCGGTTGATCTCGGTCTCGGCCTCGAAGCCGGCCTTGGTGTTGCCCCACGGGTCAGCCTGCACGCCGTTGAAGTCGACCTCGAAGGTCACCGGCTTGGTGACGTCCTTGATGGTCAGCTCGCCGCTCAGTTCCTCGCCGTCGAACGAGGTGGAGACGAAGCGCATGGTCGGGTAGTTCTCGACGTCGAAGAAGTCCGCGCTGCGCAGGTGCGCGTCGCGGTCGGCGCTGCGGGTGTCGACCGAGGCCATGCCGACGGTGACGTCGACCGTGGACGCCGTGACGTCCTCGGCCACCGTGACGGTGCCGCTGACCTCGGGGAAGCTGCCGCGGACCTTGGTGACCATCAGGTGGCGGGCGACGAAGCCGACCTCGGTGTGGCTGGCGTCGACGGCCCAGGTGCCGGTGGGGAGATTCTTGATGCTGCTCATAGCTGCTCCTTGGGAGTCTCGGTGTGGCGGTGCCGACCCGATTGGCGGCCCTCCGAGCATGATCAATATTTCAACTATTAAGGCTTCTGTCAAATCGGGGGACGAGTCGGGGCAGAATAGGGGCCGATGAGCACCGAGACCCGTTGGTTGACGCCCCGGGAGCAGCGCGCCTGGCGCGCCTATCTGCGCGCCACCCGCCTGGTCGAGGTCGCGCTCGATCGCGATCTGGCCGTCCACGGCACGCAACTCTCGGAGTACGAAGTCATTTCCATGCTCTCCGAGGCACCCGGGGGCCGCGTACGGATGTCGAACCTCGCCGACATAGTCGTCCAGTCCCGGTCGCGGATCACGCATACGGCCGCGCGGCTGGAAAAGCGGGGCCTGGTGCGCCGCGAGGCCTGCGTCGACGACCGCCGGGGTGTCGAACTCGTCCTCACCGACGACGGCCGGGCGGCCATCGAGGAGATGGCCCGCCGCCACGTCGACTCCGTGCGAGCCAATCTGATCGACATCCTCAGCCCCGAGGAGTTCATCGCCCTCGGCGACAGCCTCCGAAAGGTGCGCGACGCCCTCGCCATAGAGGGTCAGGCCGGCGACGCCGACTGACCGCCGACCGCGTTGTCGGCGGCCCCTGAGAGACTGCCCGTATGCCGCCTAGTTACCCCTCCGACGCGCCCGCCTCCGAGGCGCTCTTCGCCCGCGCCAAGACGGTGGTGCCCGGCGGGGTCAACAGCCCGGTCCGCGCCTTCCGCAGCGTCGGGGGCACACCGCGCTTCATCACCAGCGCTCGCGGGGCCTATCTGATCGATGCCGATGGCCGGGAGTATGTCGACCTGATCGGCTCCTGGGGGCCGATGATTCTCGGGCACACCCACCCCGAGGTGCTCGCCGCCGTCACGGATGCGGCGTCGCGCGGCTTCTCCTATGGCACGCCGAGCGAGAACGAGGTCGCGCTCGCCGAGGAGATCGTCGCGCGGGTCGAGCCGGTGGAGCACGTCCGTCTGGTCTCCTCCGGCACCGAGGCCACGATGAGCGCCCTGCGGCTGGCCCGCGGTCTGACGGGCCGTTCGCGCGTGGTGAAGTTCGCCGGCTGCTATCACGGCCACGTCGACGCCCTGCTCGCGGCCGCTGGCTCGGGGGTGGCGACTTTCGGTCTGCCCGACTCCGCCGGGGTTCCGTCGAGTGCGGCGGCCGAGACGATCGTGCTGCCCTACAACGACATCGCCGCCCTGGAGGCGGTCTTTGCCGCCGACGGCGAGCACATCGCCGCGGTCATCACCGAGGCCGCCCCGGGCAATATGGGCGTCGTCCCGCCCGCACCCGGCTTCACCGAGGCGCTGCGCCGCGTCACCCGCGATCACGGCGCGCTGCTGATCAGTGACGAGGTGATGACCGGCTTCCGATGCTCGCGCTCCGGGTGGTATGGCCTCGAGGGCCCGTATGCCGCGGGCGCCCCCGACCTATTCACCTTCGGCAAGGTGATGGGCGGCGGCTTCCCGGCCGCAGCCTTCGGCGGTCCCGCCGCCTTAATGGCCGCACTGGCACCCGACGGCCCGGTCTATCAGGCAGGCACCCTCTCGGGGAACCCGGTCGCCACGGCGGCCGGCCTCGCGACGCTGCAGCGCTGCACGCCGGAGGTCTACGCCCACATCGACGCCGCCGCGCACACCATCGCCGACGCGGCGGCCGCGGCGTTGAGCGCGGCGGGCGTGCCGCATACCGTGCAGTGGGCGGGCAGCATGTTCAGCATCTTCTTCTGCGAGGGCCTGGTGCGCGATTACGACGACGCGAAGCGCACGTCCGCCCCGGCCTACGCCGCCTTCTTCCACGCCATGCTCGCCCAGGGCGTCCACCTGCCCCCGAGCGCGTATGAAGTGTGGTTCGTCAGCGCCGCCCACGACGCGGCGGCCGTGGACCGGATCCTCGCCGCCCTGCCCGCGGCCGCGTCCGCGGCCTCAGACGCGTTTGCGACAATCGCGCCATGACGCGCACGCTGGTCCATCTCGTTCGCCACGGCGAGGTGTTCAACCCGGAGAAGGTGCTCTATGGCCGCCTCGACGGCTACCACCTCTCCGAGCGCGGTCAGGCGATGGCCCGCGTCCTCGGCGACTACTTCGCCGACAACGATCTGAGCGTCGTCACCGCGTCCTCGCTGATCAGGGCCCGCGAGACGGCGGCCCCGATCGCCGAGCCCCACAGCCTGCCCATCGGCACCGATGACCGCGTCATCGAGGCGGCGAACACCTTCGAGGGACAGGTTGTCAGCCTCGGCAATTTCCTGCGCCCGAAGCACCTGGCCCGGATGTACGACGTCCGCACTCCCTCCTGGGGCGAGCCGTATGTCGAGATCGCGGCCCGCATGCAGGCCGCCATCGCCGATGTGCGCGACGCGGCCGAGGGGCACGAGGCCGTCATCGTCTCCCACCAGCTGCCGATCTGGATGGCCCGCTGCGCTGCCGAGGGCCGGCGGCTATGGCACGACCCGCGCAGCCGCGAGTGCTCGCTCGCCTCGGTGACCACCTTCGCCTTCGATGACGCCGACCTGGCCGCGATCTCGTATGCCGAGCCCGCCAAGCACCTGACCTCCGATTCCAGCGCGAGCGTCGGCGCATGACGGCGGCCGGGGGGAGTGGGGTCGCCCGATGGGCCGGACGACGGCGGGGAGCGGTGCTCGCCGTTACCCTCGTGCTGGCTCCCGGAGTCCTTGCGGCTTGCAGCAGTGACCCCAATTCCATTGGGGCACAAGCCAAACAGGGCGATCAGAAGAACTACATCTCCGGCAACGGCGCCGTCGAGCTCATTCCGCCCGACAAGCGCAGCGAGCCCGTTGTGCTCGACGGGACCACTCTCGACGGCGGCGCCTTCGCCAGTGCCGACAACCGCGGCAAGCTGCTGGTGATCAATGTCTGGGCATCGTGGTGCCCGCCCTGCCAGGCGGAGGCGCCCGACTTAGTCGCCGTCGCAAACGACCCGGCCATCGCAGCGAAGGCCGGGTTCGTCGGTGTGAACATCCGTGACTCGTCGCCGCAGACTGCCGCCGCCACGGCCAAGGCGTGGGGCTTGACCTATCCCTCGATTTCCGACCCCGGCGGGTTGAGTGCCCTCGCCCTGCAGGGCAAGGCGACGGCCCTGCCCTCGACGGTCGTGCTCGATGCCCAGGGCCGGATCGCCGCGCGCGTGCTCGGCTCGGTCTCGAAGTCCACCCTGACCGGCATGATCGAGGACGTCGCGGCGGGCGGCGCCGCCTCGTGACGCAGCTCGCCGGCGGGGCCGCGGACACCGTCGCCACGGGCGCGCTCCCCCTGGCGCTGCTCGTCGCGCTGCTCGCCGGACTGGTCTCCTTCGCCTCCCCCTGCGTGTTGCCCCTGGTCCCGGGCTTCCTCGGCTATGTGACCGGGGCCGCGCCGGACTCGCGCGTGCGACGGGCCGAGCAGAGCCGGGTCGTGCTCGGCACGCTGCTGTTCGTCCTGGGCTTCTCGGTGGTCTTCGTCCTCGAGGCGATGTTCGTCACGACCCTGGGCCGGGTCTTCCTCGAGCACCGTGTCCTGTTGATGCGCATCGGCGGGGTCGCGGTCATCGCCATGGCCTTGGTCTTCCTCGGGGCCGGCAGCCAGCGCACCGTCGCTCCCCGGTGGCGACCGCGAATGGGTCTGGCCGGTGCGCCTGCGCTCGGCGCCGTCTTCGGGATCGGGTGGACGCCCTGCTCCGGCCCGACGCTCGGCGCGGTGATCGCGCTCGCCACCGCAACCGATCCCAGCCTGCCGCGGGCCGTCGCCTTGGCGGGGGCCTATTGCCTCGGGCTGGGGCTGCCCTTCCTCGCGATCGCGACCGCCTGGGATCGTGCGGCACGCTTCAACGCCTTTCTGCGCCGCCACTCGCTGCTCATCCACCGCCTCGGTGGCGCGCTGTTGCTCGTGGTCGGGGTACTCCTGCTGACCGGGTGGTGGGATGGGCTGACGACGTGGCTGCGCATCCATACGGTCCTCGGATTCGAGGTGATCCTGTGACGACGGTGCGCGACCGGACGCAGGCGGCCCCCACGCTGCCCCGGCTCGGGCCGCTGGGCTGGGCGCGGTGGGCCTGGCGGCAACTGACGAGCATGCGGACGGCACTCTTCCTGCTGCTGCTGCTGGCGATCGCTGCGCTGCCCGGGTCGATCTGGCCGCAACGCTCGATCAACCCGACCCGGACGGCCGACTACATCGACGCCCATCCCAAGCTCGGTCCGCTGCTCGACCGGCTCGGGTTCTTCGAGGTCTATGCCTCGCCGTGGTTCTCGGCGATCTATTTGTTGCTCCTGATCAGCCTGGTCGGCTGCATCGTGCCGCGGACCAGGATCCACCTGACGCAGGTGCGGGCCCGCCCCCCGCGGGTGCCCGCGAACCTGGGGCGGTTGCCCGCGCATGCCCGCGTCGAGGTGGACGCGGAGCCGGCGGCGGCCGTAGCGAGTCTGCGGGCGGCGTACGGTCGCCGGTATCGCCTCGATGTGCGTGGCGAGACCATCGCCGCGGAGACGGGCTACCTGAAGGAGAGCGGCAATCTCCTCTTCCACATCGCCGTCGTCGGGGTAATCGTGGGGGTCGCTGCCGGCCACATTTGGGGCTGGAAGGGCGATGTGATCGTGCCGGTGGGCAACAGCTTCGCCGACACGATGGTCTCCTATGACACGCTCAGCCCCGGCCCACGGGCCGATCCCACCCAGTTGCCGCCGTTTTCGTTCACCCTCGACAAACTCGACGTCAGCTTCGAGGACCAGGTCACCGGCGCGGGGCAGTTCGGGCAGCCGCGCGACTTCACGGCCTATCTGACGACGACCGCCGAGCCGGGGGCGACGCCGGTCAAGCAGGTGCTCAAGGTCAATCACCCGGTGGAGATGGACGGCGCCACCATCTTCTTGCTCGGTAACGGCTATGCACCGATCGTCACCGTCAAGGACGCCCACGGTGCCATCGTGTATTCCGGGCCGACGGTGTTTCTGGCCCGCGACAACAACTACACCTCCTCCGGCGCGATCAAGGTGCCGGCGGCCACACCCAAGGAACTGGGATTCTTCGGCAACTTCCTGCCGACCGGGGTGATCACCGAGCACACCGGCCCGATCTCGGTCTTCCCCGATGTGCGCGACCCCAAGCTGGCACTGGGCCTGTATGAAGGCGTGCTCAACCCCAGCGGTCAGGCGTCGTCGGTCTACACGCTCAACACCAAGGAGATGACCCAGGTCAAGAGCGCCGACGGCAAAGACGTGCTGCGGCTGTGGCTCTCCCCGGGCGAGACGGTGACCTTACCGGGGGATCGCGGCTCGATCACCTTCGACGGCGTGACCCGGTGGGCCGGCTTGTCGATTCGGCACGACCCCGCCCGCAATCTGACCCTGGGCTCGGCCCTGCTGGCGCTCGGTGGGCTGATCGCGACCTTGCTGGTGCGCCGGCGGCGGGTCTTCGCGCGGGTCACCCCGCGCCCTCATGGCGGCTCGGTCGTCGAGATCGGTGCGCTGGCCAAGGCCGATGACGACGGGTTGCAGGATGTCGTTGACCGGCTGGCGGCGGCCGTGACCGGCGCCGGTCGGCCGCCTCGGTAGGAGTCGTTGCGCCCCGGCCGTGGGTTGTCGGGGGTGCGTGAGAGGATCGGGCCAATGGACGCGAACACCCTGGCGGAGTATTCCGTCATCAGCCTCTACTCGGCGATGGCGGTGCTCACGCTGTCGATGCTCGGCTTCGTCCTCTACCTCGCGCGCGCCGCGACGGCGCGCGACGACGCGCGCTCGGGCGCGGGCGTGCGGGCGGTCGACCGCGAGCTCGTCGAAGCTCGGCACGGCGCAGGGGGCGGCGGCGCCGAGGCATCCGTGCCGGACGCGACTGATGCCGTCAGTGCGGTGCCGGGCGTGGCGGGCGAACGGCATACGGGCGATGCGGGGCGGGCGGCCCGCAAGGCAGCGGGCTCCGCGCGGATGTTCGCCTGGCTCGCGACCCTCCTGCTCGCCGCGGCCGTGATCATGCGGGGCGCGTCGGTGCACCGGCCCCCGCTGGGCAATCTCTACGAGTTCGTGACGGCCGCGTCGCTGGTGGTCATGCTGGCGTTCTGTCTGTGGGGCCTGCGTCGCAATGTCGACTGGCTCGGCGTCTTCGTGACGGCTCCGGTGTTGCTCATGCTCGGGATGGCGGTGACGCTGTGGTACACCGAGGCGGCCCAGCTGCTGCCGTCCCTGCGGTCCTACTGGCTGGTCATCCATGTCACGGTAGCGACGATCTCGGTCGGTGTCTTCACGCTCGCCGCCATGGTCACCGTGCTCTATCTGCTCGCCGACCGGGCCGAGGCCAAGGCGGCGGCGGGGACTCCCGGCACCGGTATGGGTGCCCGGTTGATGCGGGTGCTACCCCGCGCCCGCGAGCTGGAGCGCCTCTCCTACGCCCTGCACGTGATCGCCTTCCCGCTGTGGACCTTCACCTTGATCGCCGGGGCGATCTGGGCGCGGCAGGCCTGGGCGTCCTACTGGAACTGGGACCCCAAGGAGGTCTGGACCTTTATCATCTGGGTTGTCTACGCCGCCTATCTGCACGCCCGGGCGACGACCGGCATCAGCAAGCAGCGCGCCGCCTATATCGCGCTCGCCGGGTTCGGCTGCATCATCGTCAACTACTCGATCGTCAACATGTACTTTGTCGGTCAGCACAGCTATTCGGGGCTCTAGATGGTCCGCTACACCCTCCTGCGTTTCCTCATCTTCTTCGGCTGCCTGGCCCTGCTGTGGCTGGTCGGGCTCCGGGCGCACGATCAGCGGCCCTGGCTGCTCGTCGGCGCCGCCGTGCTGTCGACCATGATCTCGTACTTCGCGCTGCGGCCCTTCCGGGAGCAGACCATCGAGAATCTCACCCGGCACGCCGAAGCGCGCGCCGCGCGGCATGGGGCAACAGATGAGGAGATCGAGGACCGCGTCGTGCAGGACTCGGACGCCGACTTCCGCTGACCACGTCGGTCTTTTGGTCGCGCGGTGCTGCCAACGGCCCGGGCGGGGCTGATCCGCCCCCGCGGCTGATCGCCCGTGGCGGCCGCGGTCGCGTGGTCGGCCGCGATCACCCGGCCGCAACTCCTCCCCTGGCGAGGGCGTGATCGCGCCGCGGCGACTGATCGCCAGGCGCGCTGATTCTCAGGCGCGACGGGCGGCCAGCAAGGTCGCGAGCACACCGCGCGCGAGGACTTGGGTCAGCGCGACCACAATGACCAGTCCGGTGAGCGAGCGCTCGTAGAGCCAGCCAACGGCGAGGCCGCCGACGATGGCGAATGCGCCCTGGATTCCGGCGAAGACCCCGTATGCCGTGGCCCGCTGCCCGGGGGCGACGAGGTCGGCGACCAGGGCCTTGATCGTCGAATCCTGGATCCCGACGGCGATGCCCGAGACAGCCAGCCCAGCCAGGGCCGGCGCGAGCCGGCCGGCGAGGGCGAGCGGTGGGACCAGCGCCACGAGCGGGGGGGTGTCCCTATGTTCGGTGTCAAGCGGCAGCGGCGGTGCGGGGCTGGTAGGGCTGGCGGTTGCGGAGCATGGCGTGTATGACGTCGCAGCGACGTCTGG
>NZ_BAAAPN010000027.1:0-20396 GCF_039531165.1 Nostocoides vanveenii
GTCCGCGGTCCGGTCCTGGCTGCCCAAGGCCAGCGTCTCGGTCGACCACTTCCACCTCATCCAGCTCGCCAACGCCATGGTCACCAACGTGCGCCGCCGCGTGTCCTGGGACCGGCACGACCGCCGCGGCCGAGGCAGCGACCTGACCTGGGCCAACCGGCTCCTGCTCAGGCGCGGCTACGACTCCCTATCCGCCCGCGGCCGCACCAAGCTCAAAACCGTTCTCGCCCAAGACGACCCGACCCGTGAGATCGGCGCCGCATGGGGCGTCAAGGAACAACTCCGCCGCGTCCTGGCCTGCACCACCGTCGCTGACGCCCAACGTGAACGAGCCACCTTCAACCGCTACGTCACCCTCGCCGCGATGCCCGAGACGAGCCGGCTGAAGAAGACCATCGACACCTGGTGGCCAGCGATTGCCACNCAATGTCAACGGCATCCGGGCAGCCCAACGCCGCGGCTTCGGCACCTGGTTGACCCGGACCGAACCCGATGTGGTCGCGCTGCAGGAGGTCCGTTGTCCGGTGACAGCGCTTCCGGAGGATGCGTGGGGTGGTTACCACGCGGCATACGACCCGGGGCAGCTTGCCGGACGCAATGGGGTCGCCATCCTGACGCGGGTCCCGCCGGTCGCGGTGCGCACCTGGTCACCCACCGCTGACTGGAGCGTCCCAGTGGCTCGCGAGCTGCGCGCCTTCGCCGACGAGGGCCGGTATGTCGAGGCCGACCTCGCAGATGCGCCCCTCACCATCGCGTCGGTTTATGTCCCCAAGGGCGGCCTCCCGGCGCATCTGCAGATCCCCGGGCGGATGCGCGAAGCACCGGACGGGGGCGCGGCATACGTCCGGAAGTTGCGCTTTGCGCGCGGGCTGACCCGGCACCTGGAGCGGTCTCGGCGCGCAGCGGCCTCGCGCGGCCGGGAGTTCCTCGTCATGGGCGACTTCAACGTCGGGCATACCGAACTGGATGTCGCTGCCTGGCGGCGCTCCAAGGGCGCGGTGGGCTTTCTGCCCGAAGAACGTGGGTGGCTGGATGGCCTTGTGACCGCCCGCGGGCTGCACGACGTCGTCCGCCGCCTGCATCCTGGCGTGAGCGGCCCGTATACGTGGTGGTCGTGGCTTGGTGGGTCGTATGCCGCGGACACCGGGTGGCGGATCGACTACCACTTCGCGACGCCCCGCCTCGCGCGCACGGCCCGGCGCGCCTGGGTGGATCGCGAGGTGGACGGTGTGCGGATCAGCGATCACGCGCCGGTGACCGTGGACTACGACGTGGCGCAGCTGCGTTAGATCGAGTGGCCGAGGTGGGCCAGCGCTTGTCGCAGCAGCACCCCGTGGCCGCCGTCGAGCTCGGCGAGGATCACCGGGTCGCAGGCTTCCTCCGGGGAGAGCCAGGCCAAGTCGAGCGCGTCCTGCTGCGGCGCGCAATCGCCGGCGACCGGGACGATGAAGGCGAGCGCGACGGCGTGCTGACGGGGGTCGTGGAAGGCCGTGACACCGGGCGTCGGGAAATACTCCGCAATCGTGAAGGGCAGCGGGCTCGGCGGGATTTGCGGCAGGGCGACCGGCCCGAGATCCTTCTCCAGATGCCGGAGTAGCGCATCGCGCACGCGCTCGTGATAGAGCACCCGGCCCGAGACGAGTTCGCGTTGGATGGCGCCGTCGGCCGAGGCGCGCAGCAACAGGCCGACACTGGTGACCACGCCGCCCCCGTCGACGCGCACGGGGATCGCCTCGACATACAGGATCGGCATCCTTCCGCGGACGGTCTCCAGCTCGGACTGGCTCAACCAGGCTTCCTGGCGGTCGACGTCCATCCGGTTCATGGCTGGCTTTCTATCACCGCTCGGGTCGCCGGCGCGTCCGGGAAGGCGATCGGCGGGTCGAAGGCGGCCCGTCGTGCGGCCCGGCGCAGGGCGCCGAGCACGGCCGGGCCGATGACCGCGATGAGTGCGGCATTGGTGATCGCCCGGCCCAGGTCCCACCCCAGGCTGGTGGCCAGCGAGAAGAGAGCGAAGCGGTGCAGGTTTGCCCCGATTGGGTCACCGGCGATGAAGGAGAGGCCGGTGCCGGTGCCGACGGCGAACGGCCAGAAGGAGAAGTTGAGCAGCCACCCGTAGAGCAACCCCGCGACCGCCCCGTATGCCGCAAGCACCGCGATCTCCGCGCGGCCCCGCGCACGCGGCAGTAGCCCGGCACCGAGCCCGACCCAGGCCGCACCGAGCATCTGATAGGGCAGCCACGGGCCGACACCGCCGGTGAGCAGCGCCGAGGCGAAGAGCGTCGTCGCCCCGAGGACGAAGCCGAAACCCGGGCCGAAGACGCGGGCCGCGAGCACTAGGAGGAAGAAGACGAGTTCGACGCCGGCGCTCCCGGCGCCGAGGGGTCGCAGGATGGCGCCGACGGCCGAGAGCACCCCGAGCATCGCCACCGCCTTGACGTCGAGGCCGCCGTCGGCGATCTCGGCAAGGACGACGGCGAGCAGGAGGGGGAGAAGCAGCGCGAAGACGAAGGGGGCGTCGCTGCCGTGGGCGAGCCCGGAGCCCGGATCGACGAACAGCGGCCAGCCGAAGGCGAGGATGCCGGCGACGCTGACCAGGGCGATGGCGAGGGCCGACCGCGGGCGCAGCCGGATGGCCCGTGTCGCCGTCATCGCGAGTCCCCCTGGGGCAGAGCCTGCTGCAGCTGGGCGAGAGTGAGGATCGGGTGCGGGGCGAGGACCTTGGCCAGTTGCGGGGCGAACGCGGGTGAAGCGGCGACCACCTCGGCGCTCGGGCCCTGCGCGATCAGTTCGCCCTCTGCGAGGACGACAACCTCGTCGGCACAATCGGCAACGAACTCGACGTCGTGGGTGGAGACGACGACCGGCTGTCCCTGGGCCGCCAGGGCACGGAGGGTGGTAGTCAGCGCAGCCTTGGCGGGGTAGTCGAGGCCGCGGGTCGGTTCGTCGAGCAGGAGGACATCCGGCGCGGCGCTGAGTTGGACAGCGAGCACGAGGGCGAGTTGCTGGCCGGCCGAGAGGTCGCGCGGGTGGCGCTCGGGCGGGATGCCGGGGGCGAAGGTCTCGAGCAGGGCCGCCGTGTGGCCGGTGGCGTGCCCGCTGTCGGCGTCGGCGCAATGGCACTCCGCGGCAACGGATTCCAGATAGAGCAGGTCGCTGGCATTCTGGGGGACCAGAACAACGCGTCGGCGCCGCTCGGCGGGTTTGAGGTCGCGAGGGTCGCTCCCGTCGGGCAGGCGGACGGTGCCGCCGGTGCGCGGACCACTGCCTTGCAGGGCCCACAGCAAGGAGGACTTGCCGGACCCATTGCGGCCCATCAGCGCGGTGATCCGGCCGGCGGCGAAGGCCACGCTGACGTCGGCCACGGCTCGCACGCGCCCATAGTCGACACGGACCCGGTGCGCCGTGAGACCTGGGGCGGCCGGCCCCTGTCCGTAACCTCTGCTAGCAGGGTTTATGTCACCTCCAGCAGGGTCTACCGTGCTGGAGGTGACATAAACCTTGCTAGCAGAGGTGTGGGACAGGGCGGTCCGCAGCGGGGCGGCGGCGCGGCGGGCGTCGCGGATGCTCACCGGCAGCGGCGACCAGCCAGCCCAGCGGCCCAACTCCACGACGGGCGGCGCGATGCGCGACGTCCGCATGATCTCGGCGGGGGAGCCCGAGCGCACCTGGCCGTCGACCACGTCAAGCACGTGATCGGCATACTGCAGGACACGCTCGAGGCGGTGCTCAGCGATCACGACCGTGACCCCGAGGTCGTGCACGAGCCGGGTGATCGTCGCCAGCACCTCCTCGGCACCCGTCGGGTCGAGCGCGGACGTCGGCTCGTCGAGCACCAGCAACCGGGGATGGGTGGTCAGCACCGCCCCGATCGCCACCCGTTGCTGCTGACCACCGGAGAGATCGCGCAGCGGCGCTGCCCGCAGGTCGGCGATCCCGAGGAGGTCGAGCGTCTCCTCGACGCGCTTGCGCATCGTTGCCGGCGGGAGCGCCAACTGCTCCATCCCGTATGCCAGTTCCTCCTCGACCGTGTCGGTGACGAACCCGGCGAGCGGGTCCTGTCCCACGACGCCGACGATGTCCGCAAGATCGCGGGGCCGGTGCGTCGCGGTGTCGCGCCCGGCGACGACCACAGAGCCGTGCACCGTGCCGCCGGTGAAGTGTGGGACGTGGCCGTTGAGGGCGCCCAGCAGCGTCGACTTGCCCGAGCCGGTCCGGCCGACCACGACGACCAGCTCGCCCTCGTCGATCTCCAGGGTGACGTCGCGAAGGGTCGGCGCCACGGCGTCTGCATAGCGAATCGTCAACTGCCGCAAAGAGATCATGAGGCAGCCTCTCGGGCGACTGGTCGCGTCGACGCCAGCGGGGGGACCGGCGTCAGGACCGCCGGCGCGGCAGCCACCGCGACGCCGAGCAGCGCAACCACTGGCGCCTCCGGCGCGCGCAGCGGCAGCAATGGCATTCCCAGCGATGCCGGGTCGTGTTGCAGCACAATAAAAGTCGCGGCGAGGGCGACGAATCCCGATGCGACAGTGAGCCATTCCGGCCCGGACCAGGGCTCACGTCGATAGATGGTCCGTGGCACCGACCGCCCTGCGGACCAGAGGCCGCCCACGCACGCGACCAGGCCGGCGACGAGCACCGGCAGGCCGAGGAGGCGCGGTGTGGTGGTGTCGAGTACGCCATAGATTCCGACGCACGCGCCCAGCAGGCCCAGCAGGGTCAGGGCTGGCGTCACCCGGCCCCGCGGCGATGCCTTCCGCCGGCCGTAGCCACGGCCGTCCATAGCGGCCGCCAGCGCCAGCGACCGGTCGAGGGTGTCCTGGAGCACCGGCATCGCCAGGGCGCGAAAGGCCTTGAGCCGCTTGGCATCGTCGCCGCGCAACAGGCGCGCTCGACGCACGCGCACGACACTCTCGGCTAGGTGCGGGGCAACCGTCACGGCAACCACGAGCGCGGCACCGATCTCGTGCAGCGCAGCCGGGAAGACCTTGAGCAGGCGCTTGGGCGAGGCCAGCGCATTAGCTGCCCCGATCGCCAGGATCATCGTCCCGAGGCGCACCCCCTCCAAGGCCGCCCCCAGCGCCCCTTCGAGACGCACCGTCCCCAACAACTCGATCCCCGCCGCCCAGGACGGCAGGTGGAAGGAGGGGAGCGGCAGGATCGTGATCGTCCCGAACTTCAGCCCGACTAGAACGTGCAGCACCAGCCGGGTGACGACGATGACGGCGCCCAGAACGGCATACAGCCGGAAGGCACGGCCCCACGGCGATCCGTCTCGGCGCGCCAGCACAACAGCGACCAGCACCCCGATGATGGCCGCCAGCAGCACCGGATTGGTCGTCAGCCCGGCGGTGGCGGCGAGGGCTAGTGCCCAAAGCCACCAGGCCGCCGGATGGAGATGCCGGATCACGCCTGCGTGGCTCGATCCCGTTGTCGCCGAACGATGCTCGCCCCGAGAACGAGCAGTATGCCGATCCCCGCCCCCGCGCCGATCGTCACCGCCGCCGATGGTCCCGACCCACCCGTTGTCGCCGCGGGCGCCGCGTCCGCGTTGGGTGGCGCCACCGAGCCGGCGCCCGACAAGGGGGTCGAGCTGCTCGCCGCACCCGACGTGCTTGACGTCGTGACGGTGCCGCTCGTGCTGCTGGATCTGCCCGCCCCGGACGGCGTGGTCGCGGCCGATGCTGTGGTCGGTGTCGATGCCGGCGTGGACGTCGAGGTCGCCGGCCCGGCGGACCCGGGATTCGTGGTGGATGAGGGCGGCGCGGTCGCGGGCTTGGTCGTCGTCGCGGGCGCGGACGGCGCGGTCGCCGGCGGCGCCATTCCCGGGGCACGCCCGGCGCCGAAGGCCAGCCCGATCGCCGTGCCGGGCGCGGGGTCGAGCGAGGCGGCTCCGGAGCTGGCGTAGGTCCACGATCCGCCCGCGGGGGCCGACCACAGCGCCCAGTAGGCGCTCGACGGTGGGGTCTGGACGCAGGCCTCCTGATCGGGGCCGGGATAGCCCGCCACCCGGCAGATGAAGCTGCCCGGGAAGCGCTGGGTGCCTTCGAGCGCGAACCCGGCCGCTTCGATCGCGGACCAGGCATTCGCGGGATCGCCTGCGGCGCAACCGGTTCGGAGGCTCGATCCGAAGTCGACGATCACCGAGACGCCGGACGTGCCGGAGCAGGTTGCGGCCTGCGCCGGCGCTGCGACGCCTGCCGCCGCCAGGCCGACAGCCACCCACCCAAGCGCTGCGATGGTGCCCGTATGCCGGGCCCCACGGGTGCGCCCCACTGCGTTGTGCGGTGCGGATCGCCCCGCAGCAGCCGTGGTGCCCGAACGTCGCGCCACACCCCGCGCGAGCAGCCTCGGCGTCCGGCCGGTCCCGGGCGCCGGACGTGGTCCTCGACTCACTTTGGCACCGCGACAGCCGGCGGTTTGCCTGCGCCATAGGCCCAGCCGCGGACGGTGCCGGGCTTGGGGTTGTCGGTGCCGGCGCCGACCGTGGCGTAGGTCCACGTCCCGCCGCGGACGGCGGTCCAGTAGGACCAGTATTTCGTCGACGGCGGCGCGACCACGCACGCGTCCTGGGCCGGTGTGGGCTTGCCGTTGATCCGGCACACCATGCCCGGGAAGCGCGCGACGAAGGCATAGGTGAAGCCCGCGCCCTTGAGCGCCGTCAGGCCCGACGTCGGGTCGCCCGGCGCGCACGACTTGGTCGTGGTCGAGCCGAAGTCGACGATCACCGTCACGCCCTTGCCGACCGGGCAGATCGCCGGAGCCGGAGCCGGGGCCGTCGACGGGGCCGCGCTCGAGGAAGCAACCGGGGCGGCCACCAGAGACCCCACGGCAACGGCGGCGCCGGCGGACAGGACCGCGAATGAGCCTCGGAGAGAGCGTGTTTGCATGATCAGTGGGTCCTTCCACGTCGGAGAATGGCGCTGGCGCCCGCTGCGCCGAGAAGAACGAGGGCGCCCGCGATGACGAGCGGACCGCCGCCTGAGCCGCCGCCGTCGTCCCCGATCGGCACCGCGGCGACAGCAGTGGCCTGCCCGGTGGGCGCATCGGTTGCGGCGGAGGTGAGGGGCCCGGCCGGGCTCGATGCGTCCGTGGTGGAATGCGACGCGGTGGCCGTGACCGTCCGAGTGACGGTGGGCGCGGGCGCAGTCACGGTGACTGTCGCGGCCGCCGTCGAAATGACCTGCGGCGCCGCCGATCGCGTGACCGTCGCCGTGACGGTACGCGTCACGCTGCCGGACGTCGGCGCCGTGCTGGTCGACGCCCCCGCGGACGTCGACGAACCTCCCGACGACGATGTGCTCGTCGACGAGGGCGTGCTCGTTGCTACGCCACACGCGGATGAGGGGGCCGTCGCCCCATCGATCGTGATACCCACGAGCGAGACGCCGGCTAGCCCCAGCGCCGCTTGCGCGCTGGACCTGCGTTCCTGGTCACTCGCCGGCCGGCCCGAAGCCAACACATCGGCATACGCCGCCGCGTCATAGGCGACCGCACCGCGCACGGATTCGTCTGCGTCACAACCAAATTGGAGCGAGAGCAGGAAGTTCTGAGCATCTCGCGCAGCATCGCCCCATGCCTCGCCGGACAGCGCGAACGCCATCGCCGAAAGGCCGGTCGTATTGCTGTTGGGTGACGACGCGCCAGTGCCACCGCCGATCCCACCATCGGCCCCCATCCGCGCGCGCAGGTAGCCGAGGGCCCGGTCCGCCGCCGCGTGCTCGCCGGTGTCGCGCAGCGCGGTGACAGCCAGCGCGGTCGGGTCGGGGTCGCTGACGCACCCATCGTCCGTGACATAGAGGCGGAACCCGCCGTCGGCGCATTGCTGATCGAGCAGGAAGCCCACCGGCCTCGCCGGCGCCGCCCCCGCGACCTGCGTGGTCGCCAGGATCCCGAGGGCCTGGGTGTAGGTGTTCGATGTGTCGCCGTATGCCGTTCGGTCGGCATAGCGCCCGTCGGCGCCTTCCAGCCCCGCGAGGTCCGCGACGAGGTCGCGGCCGGCGAAGGCGCGCGGGTCGCCACCCATCGCGGTGGCGAGGAGCACGGTCTTGGCGACCGGGCCGGCATACAGCTCGCTGGGCGCGATCCCGGGTCCGAGGTATGTGCCCAACTCCGGCGCCACGGCCGACACCGCACGGCGCGCCTGCTCGGGTCCGACACCGGTGGCGAGCATGCCGAGCACGGCGTCGATCGTCAGGCCGGGATCGGCCTGGTCGGTGCCCGGATAGGGGAGGACCCCGTCATAAGCATCGAGTTGGCGGGCGAGGAAGCCCCCGACTTCGCGCGTCGACCTCGAACCCCCAGCGTCGGCCTGTGCGCCCGCGGCAGCACCCACGCCGACAATCCCGGCGACGGCGAGGCCGGCCGTGCAGGCGGTGAACAGGTGGGTGGGGCGCACGGCACTGACTCCTCGCACGCGGCGCGACGAGCCGGGAGGCCCGGCCTGCCGGACCGCATCCCTCGGCGGTGGACAGAAGATTCGACGCGGGCAAGGCATTCCGGCTCGCCGCTTGCGCGGCCTACGGCTGCGGGTCAGCGCCGGACTTCGACCGGCTTCCCCTCGAACGCGTGGCTATCGCTCGCGCGATAACCAGAGAAGTTTAGCTCAGGGTGACCGAGCCGCGGCCCGAGGCCCTCGGGCACGCCCCAAAGACACCCCCCGAAGTTTGCCCACGCAGAGCGTGGGACCCTCGCTCCTTCGGCCAACGCAGAGCGTATGACCCAGCTTCAATACTTCGCGGGGACAGCTGTCCGTACGGGTTGTCTAATACGGCCTTGGTCAGCGGCCGCCCGCCGGATCCTCGCGCTCGGCCCGCAACGGCCGGCTGGAGAAGAACGCGAAGATCTCCGCCAGCGACAGGTCCTCATAGATCAGCCCGTGGACGAGGGAACTGATCGGCATCTCCACGCCGGCCTTCGCTGCCAGCGCCTTGACCGACTTGGCGTTCAGCACGCCTTCGGCGACCTGACCAAGTTCGGCGCAGACGTCATCAAGCGAGCGCCCCTGGCCGAGCCCGAAGCCCACGCGATAGTTGCGCGACTTGACCGACGAGCACGTCAGCACCAGGTCGCCGACGCCCGAAAGTCCCGACAGCGTTAGGGGATTCGCGCCCCGCGCCACCGCGAGCCGGGTGATCTCGGCCAGCCCACGGGTGATCATCGCCGCCCGCGTGTTCGCGTCAAATCCGAGCCCGTCGCCCGCACCCGTCGCGATCGCGATGACATTCTTCGCGCACCCGCCGATCTCCACGCCGACCACATCATCGGTGACATAGGGCCGCAGGAAAGGCGTGTGGAAGGCGTGCTGCACGGCCACCGTGACCTCGTCGTCGGAGCCCGCCACCGTCACCGCCGTCGGGAACTCGCGCGCGACCTCGACGGCGAAGGACGGGCCGGACAGGAAGGTCAGCCGCGGATGGAGCACCCCCGGCAGGACGTCCTGCAACACCTCGCTCATCGTCATCAGGTTGTCGACCTCGATGCCCTTGGTCACCGAGCAGATCAACGCGCCACGTCCGATGAAGGGCGCCGCGGCGTTCGCCACCACGCGCATCGCGTGCGAGGGCACGGCCAGCACCACCAGTTCGGCCCCGGCCAGCGCTCGTTCCAGATCGGGCTCACCGGTCATCCCGGGGGGCAGCGTGATGCCGGACAGATAGCGGGCGTTCTCGTGGCGCTCGGTGATGTCGGCGAGGACCGGACCATCGATATCCCACATGGTCACGGCATACGACTTGCTGGCCAGCGCGTAGCCGAGCGCCGTGCCCCACGAGCCCGCACCGAGCACCGTCACGCGCACAACCGACCACCTCTTCCTCGTGCCCACCCCGTATGCCGTGAGCGTAGTGAGTGCGCCCGCTCGCCGCGAGTAGATGTGACCCAGCGCGCCGCGCCGCCGCGACCGGCGAACCGGTCGCAGTCGCTAGATTCCGGCCATGGACGAAGTCGTGGTCGAACGCGTGCTTCGCGTGGTCGAGTTGATCCCACGCGGGGAGATCGCGGCATACGGCGAAGTCGGCCAGATCGTCGGATGCGGCCCGCGCCAGGTGGGGGCGATCATGAGCCGGTGTGGCGGTGGCGTCCCGTGGTGGCGCGTCACCAACTCCTATGGCGACCCGCCTACCCACCTGCGCGACGAGGCGGTCGCGCGTTGGCACGCCGAGGGCATCGCTCTCAAGCCCAACGGACGCGGCGCCCGACTCGCCGTGTTCGGCACCGACCAGGCCGTTCTCGCCGCCCGTTACGAGGCCGGGCTCGCGGGCGACAAGGCCCGCGGGCAGTTGGATCGCTGACCTCGAACCCACCCCATCCGCGAGTCGTCCCCTGGGTGGACTCGGTGAAGCAGCGCCGGGTCCTCGCGATCTCACCGATGTGCGGATTTCGCCAAAGCGCTGCGGGCTTCCGCGCGCCGTCCTATCGTCTCGAATCGAGTCAGAGCCCGATCTCGATGTGCAACGGCGTTCCGAAGGAGTCAGAAATGTCCGGGGATTTGTGGGTTTCGAGGGGTCGGCGCGTGGCTGCCGCTGCGGCACTGGCGATCGGCTTGACCGCATGCGGCGGCTCATCAACGAGCCCGTCGTCCGGCGCGGCGAGCACGGCGCAATCGCCGCCCAGCTCGGACGCGGCGTCCGAGGCGTCGAGTCCGACTGCGACCTCCGCCGACGAGAGTGAGTGGCTGGCTCTTGACATGAAGGTCCGCGTGGTCAACCTGTGGCACCCGGTGGACTCGACCACCGGAGGAGCCGTCGATGTCTACTCCGAGATAGCTCAAGACGGCAAGAAGCTCATGACGGTGGCTCCCGGCACCGTCAGTGAACTCGTTGTGCCCTATATGAAGAAGCTCGTCGCCGGCGAGGGGGAGAAGACCTTCAACCTGTCGTTCTATCCCGAGGGCAAGACAGTCCGAGACGACGAGCTCATCTACCAAGGTGAAACGTCGGCGAGTGGCTTGGTCCTGACGTATGTGCTTCTGCCCCCGTCTCCCGATAGCGATGGCGGCTCGAGCATCCAGGTGTTCGCCGACGAGACCGGATCCTCGACGGACTGGTCGACTTCGCTCGTGGGGACGCCGCCCGCCGGCAAGGCAGCGCTCATGCTGAACGCCACTGCCTTGCAGTATGCCGGCAAGGACCCGAACGACTACCCGACCTACCTCGCCTCCACCACCGCCGGAAAATGCATCGGCTATCTGGATGGGGACGGGACGGAGCACACGGACACCAGCAGCTTCTCGCTGATCGGCGGGACCTCCGGCATGACGGTCGTCCTCGATCAAGGCGAGCAGATCCGCATCAACAAGACGGGCCCGACGTCCGAAGGCGTTGACAAAGTGTGTGCGTCCAAGCCGGTGGTCCCCGCCACGGACACCGGGCTCACCGCCGGCCGCCGGGCCTACGGCTTCCTCTATGGCACTGACCCCAGCGCGCCCCAACTGTTGCTCGTCCCCATCGGTTGACGGCGCGTCCGGACGACGTCCTGGCCCGCCGGCAGCCCGGTGCCGCCGTCAGCGCACCACCCGGATGTTGAACACGGGCGTGCCCAAGGCACCCATGGCGCGCAGATAGAGGGGAGGTACATCTCGGTTCCCCGGGCGGTCTCGATGCCGCCCAGATCGATGATCTCCGTATGCCCGAGCTGCGCCAGCAGCCGCGCCACCTCACCCTTGGCGGCGCTTTCGTCCCCGCAGACGACGATCGTCGTCGGCTCGGGGAGCGGTCCCGGGTCGGTCATCAACGCCGCCGTGACCGTGTTGAGGGGCCTGGCCACCCGGGCCTGCGGGAAGGCGAGCTGGATCTGCTCGCCGAGCGAGTCGGTGTCGGCGACGAAGAGAGTGGGCGGGATGCCGGCGTGATCGGCATACCAGGTGGCGAAGGGCGGGATTGCCCATGCCGTCCTGGTCGGCCCGCGCGAGCGTGGTGTCCGGGTACCGCGTGCCGATGGTGACCGCGTGGCTGGCACTGCTCCACGGCAGGCCGCGACGGGCGGGCGTGAGTCCGCGGTGAACCCGAGGGGCGGGTCAGTGCCACGCGGCGAGGCGGGCCCCCGCCCGTTGGTAGTCCGTTGTCCCGGTCGCGACCTCGACCACCAGGTCGTATGCCGGGTCGTCTTCGACGTCGATCGTGTGCCCGCCCAGCCCAAAGAAGACGACCGTCGCCAACCAACCGAGGCGCTTGTTCCCGTCCACGAGCGGGTGATTTCGCACCAGGGATTCCAACAACACGGCGGCCTTCGCGTCGAGGCTCGGGTAGGCATCGCGCCCGAAAAGACTCGTCCGCGGTCGGGCCGCGGCCGCGTCCAACAACCCGAGATCGCGCACCGGCCCCACGCCGAGGTCACCGACGAGCGTCAGCAGGTCCTCCAGGGTCAGGAACTCGGTCACTGACCGAGCCGGTCGAGGACGGCCGCGTACCTTTCCCGGGCCGCGGCCGACAGGACCCGGACCCGGTCCTCGTGCAACTGCCTGGCGCCGGCCGCGCGGATCGCGCGGAGCGCAGCCTCATGCTTGCTCACACCCTCGGCCGCCGCGAGTGCCGCGAGGGTCTCCTCGTCGCGCGCATCCAGTCGCAAGGTCATCGCCACGCCGTGATTGATACCAGAGTGGTATCAATCATCACCCTTGTCCGTGCGCCGGCCGGACCGGGTCGCCACATCCGGAAAGTCGGACGTGGCCCGGCGGCCGGGCGGATAGAATCGGGCACAACAGCGTTCGAGCCGTCATCAGCGGCGAGCTTCCGGAAGAACAGCCGCCACGGCATACGGGCGGCTCATTAGACCCGGACGGGTGGGCCCGTCAGCGCCTTCGGCAAGAGCGGCCGTATGCCGCGTGCCCACCCGGGCGCGCACGTGCGGCAAGCGAGGTGGTACCGCGGTGGCGGCCCCCGACCGGGGTCCGGCGTCGTCCTCGTGGACGACCCGCCGGCGACCGTCGGCCCGATCGCAGGAGCTCACCCGCCGCCATGGCCTACCCCAAGGTCTCCACTCTCCACGCGCACACTGCTGCCGGCTCCGCCGCCGACCCCGCCAAGGGCGCGGCCTTCGGCATCCCCTCCAGCCCGCGCTTCCCCCAGATCGAGGAGGCGGTGCTGGCCTACTGGGAGCAGGACGGGACCTTCCAGGCGTCGATCGACAATCGCGACGCCGGCGAGGCGGGCAGCAATGAGTTCGTCTTCTACGACGGTCCGCCCTTCGCCAACGGGCTGCCCCACTACGGGCACTTGCTGACCGGCTACGTCAAGGACCTGGTGCCGCGCTACGAGACGATGCGCGGGCGCCGCGTCGAGCGCCGCTTCGGCTGGGACACCCACGGGCTGCCCGCCGAACTGGAGGCGATGAGCCAGCTCGGCATCAAGACGACCGATGAGATCCGCGAGCTCGGCATCGAGAACTTCAACGACAAGTGCCGCCAGTCGGTCTTCGAATACACCGATGAGTGGCGCGACTATGTCACCCGCCAGGCGCGCTGGGTCGACTTCGACAACGACTACAAGACGCTCGACCTGACCTATATGGAGAGCGTCATCTGGGCGTTCAAGCAGCTCTACGACAAGGGCCTGGTCTACGAGGGCTTCCGCGTGCTGCCCTACTGCTGGAACGACCAGACCCCGCTGTCCAACCACGAGTTGCGGATGGACGAGGACGTCTACCAGGTCCGCCAGGACCCGGCCGTCACCGTCGGTATGCGCGTGACCACGCCCGGTCCGCTCGAGGGTGCGCTGCTGCTCATCTGGACCACGACGCCGTGGACGCTGACAGCCAACCTCGCCGTCATGGTGGCGGAGGACATCGAGTATGTCGTCGTCGAGTCCGCGATCCCGACCGGCCGGCCCGAGCGCTACGTGCTCGCCGCGGACCGGGCGCCGGCCTACGCCAAGGAACTGACGGGCGACGCCAAGGGCGACGTGAGCGCGCTGGTGGTGGCACGGCATACGGGCGCGGAGTTGTTGGGGCTGACTTACACGCCCCCGATGAGCTACTTCCTCGGGCACGAGCGGGCCTTCCGGGTCGTGCCCGCGGACTTCGTGACCACCACGGACGGGACCGGGCTGGTCCATACGGCCGGTGCCTTCGGTGAGGACGACAAGGTCGTCACCGACCGCGAGGGCATCGAGGCGGTCGTCCCGGTCGCCATCGACGGGACGTTCACCTATCCGGTCACCGACTACACCGGGCTGCTCGTCCTCGACGCCAATATCCCGGTCATCGACCACCTCAAGGCGCGCACCCGGCTCGACGCCGACAGCGCAACCGGCGAGGTCGGCTCAACCACCGAGGGGACGGTGCTGCTCAAGCGCGAGTCCTATGCCCACTCCTACCCGCACTGCTGGCGCTGCCGGCAGCCGCTGATCTATATGGCGGTGTCGAGCTGGTTCGTCTCGACGACGACCATCCGCGAGCGGATGATGGAGCTCAACCAGGAGGTCACCTGGGTGCCCGCGCACATCCGCGACGGGCAATTCGGGCGCTGGCTGGAGAACACCCGCGACTGGTCGATCTCGCGAAACCGCTTCTGGGGCAGCCCGATCCCGGTCTGGCGCTCGGACAACCCGGAGTTCCCGCGGGTCGACGTCTATGGCTCGCTGGATGAGTTGGAGCGCGACTTCGGCGTGCGCCCGGACAACCTCCACCGGCCCTTTATCGACGAGCTGACGCGTCCCAACCCCGACGACCCGACGGGTGCCTCGACGATGCGGCGGGTCACCGACGTTTTCGATTGCTGGTTCGAGTCGGGGTCGATGCCCTTTGCCCAGGTGCACTACCCCTTCGAAAATCGCGAGTGGTTCGACCACCACTTCCCGGGCGACTTCATCGTCGAATACATCGGGCAGACGCGCGGCTGGTTCTACACCCTGCACGTGCTCGCGGCCGCGCTCTTCGACAAGCCGGCCTTCCAGACGTGCGTCTCGCACGGCATCGTGCTGGGCAATGACGGGCTGAAGATGAGCAAGTCGTTGCGCAACTACCCCGACGTCCGCGAGGTCTTCGATCGCGACGGCGCCGACGCGATGCGCTGGTTCCTGATGTCGTCACCGATCCTGCGCGGCGGCAACCTGATCGTCACCGAGCAGGCGATCCGCGAGTCCGTGCGCCAGGTGCTGCTGCCGCTGTGGAACGTCTGGTACTTCTTCTCGCTCTACGCAAATGCGTTGGGGGAGAACGGGTATGAGGCTAAGCGCTCCACGGAGTCGACACATCCGATGGACCGCTACTTGCTCGCGAAGTTGCGCGACTATGTCGCCGAGTCGACCGAGCAACTCGACCGCTTCGAAGTGGCGTCGGCGTGTGACACGACGCGATCCTTTCTCGACGTGCTCACCAACTGGTATGTCCGCCGGTCGCGAGAACGCTTCTGGGACACCGGATCCGGCGACCGCGCCGCGACCGAGGCGGCTTTCGACACGCTATGGACGGTGCTCGAGACCGTATGCCGCGTGACCGCCCCGCTGATGCCGCTCACCACCGAGGAGGTATGGCGCGGCCTCACCGGCGAGCGGTCGGTGCACCTGACGGACTGGCCGGGTCTCGATGACCTGACCGCCGATCCCGCGCTGGTCGAGGCGATGGACCGGATCCGCGACATCTGCTCGGTCGCGTCCGCGCTGCGCAAGGCTGCCGGGCTGCGGGTTCGCCTGCCCTTGGCGCGCCTGACCGTGGTCACCGATCACGCCGACGCGCTGCGACGTTTCGCCGACATCGTCGCCGACGAGGTCAATGTCAAGGCTGTCGAGTTTCTCGACGCCGAGCAGGCGAAGGCTTCGGACTTCGGTGTCTCGCAGCGCCTTACGGTCAACGCGCGCGCGGCCGGCCCGCGCCTGGGCAAGCAGGTGCAGACCGTGATCGCGGGCTCGAAGTCGGGGGACTGGTCGGTCGAGGCCGACGGTACGGTGGTGTGCGCCGGCATACCGCTGGTCGACGGCGAGTTCGCGCTGGAGACGACGATCGCCGACGGCTCGGGCGGCAGCCAGGCGACGGCGATGCTCAGCCACGGCTTCGTCGTCCTGGACACCGACGTCGACGTCGACCTCGAGCTCGAGGGCGCCGCCCGGGACCTGATCCGCGAGGTGCAAAAGGCGCGCCGCGATGCCGGTCTGGACGTCTCGGATCGCATCGCGCTGACGGTGGTTGGGCCGGAATTCGTCCTGCGCGCGGTCCGGGCGCATGAGGAGTTGGTCCGCGGCGAGACCCTGACCACCTACCTGGAGTTGCTCGGTGATCTCGCCGAACTCAACCTCACGGAGGCCGATGTCACCGGCGTGACGGTGGGTGAGCGCTTTCCGGCCAAGCTGAAGGTGGCCCGCTGGCAGGGCTGACGCCCGCGTGGTGGACGGGTCAGCCGGTGGGCGCCGCGCCCGGGCGGGCATCGCCGGGCGCGGCCAGGTCGCCGGGCGCGGCCAGGTCGCCGGGCGCGGCCAGGTCGCCCGGATCGACCATCCCCTCGGCGGGGCGCGCCGTCACGAGGCGAGTCGCGGCCGCAACGGCACGTTCGGCGAACTCCAGGCGCGCCCGCACCTGCAACTCCGCGGCCGCAACGAGTAGTTCACCCAATCGCTGGTCGGCCCCGGCCGGCCGTGCCCGGCGTATCTCGGCCAGATTGCGCAACTCCTGCAAGAGATCTCGACGCACCACCCGCAGCGTCGCGTCGAGAATGTCGGGGCGTCCCAGCCGGCTGGCCGCCATCACCTTCAGGAAGAGATCGTCCCGGTAGCCCGCGGAAGCACCCTCCGACTCCAGCAGCCACCGGTCGAGTTCCTCGCGCCCGGGGTCGTCAGGGCATAGACGACCCGGTCGGGGCGGTGGGCCTGCTGCTCGGCGTTCGCCACCGCATACCCGTCGCGGACGAGCCGGCCGAGCACCTGATAGACGTGCCCGATGTTGAGGCCGCCCCATTGCGGTCCCATCGTCTCTTCGAAGCGGGCCTTGAGGTCGTACCCATGGCGCGGGCCATCGACGAGAAGCGCGAGGACGGCATGGTGCAGGGCCATCCGGAGAGTACAGACGCACCTCTTGCATTGTGACAATGCATGAGGTGAGGATTCATCGCATGGGCATCGTCGTCAAGCGCGTGACCAAGGTCTACGGCACACCTCCGGCCGTCACGCGTGCCTGGGCGGAGTCGACCTGACGATCGGCGTTGCGATCGCCCGCGCCCTCATGAACGAGCCCGCAGTCATCCTGGCGAACGAGCCCACGGGCAATCTCGACAGCGCGACCGCCGTCGAGATCGTTGACCTCCTGCTGGACATCCGCGCCGAGACCGCAGCGACGATGCTGATCGCGACCCACGACCCCGGCGTCGCAGCGCGCTGCGATCGCATCCTCACCCTGCGTGACGGCGCGATCGTCGACGACACCGCACTCGACGCTGCCGCTCCCGCCGAACGCACGTGGGCGGACATCTCCGGTCCGGGCCGCTCATGATCAGGCGTCCGGCGAGCCGCTCGGGCCGCTGGCCGCTGGCGACCCGCTCCCGTGCGCTCTTCGTTGCCACCACCGGGTATGCCGTTCTCATGGGCGGCATCGAGACCTCCCGGCTCGCGGTTCGCGGCACGATCGACACAAACGCGGCAACCGCGGCCTATGACATTCTCGTGCGCCCCAAGGACACGCGACTGCCGCTGGAGGCCAGCGACCAGTTGGTCCAACCGGGCTTCCTCGACGGGCTAACCGGCAGCATTATGACGGCCCAGTGGCACGAGATCGAAGGCATCAGCGGGGTCGAGGTCGCGGTGCCGGTGGCGCTGATCGGCTGGACGATGCCCTTCGTCGCAGTGCCGATCGACCTGACCCCGTTCGCGCACATCACCGAGCCGATCCTGTTGCGCCGCAATACAACCCGGACCTACGACAATGGCGCCAGCACCGTCGCACAGACACCGTTGTTCATGTATGTCACGCCCAATCCGGTGCGGATGGTCTTCCCGAATCTCCAGGCGAATCCGGAGGACTTCGATCCCGCCCATTGGGTCGAGACCAAGCCCGACGGCACTGAAGTCCGCTTCGATATCGCGGGCACCAACCGGCCGCCGCGGACCGTCAGCGAGGGGCAGCCGATGTTCTCGGTGATCTCCACCGCAGAGATCGCCGAGCCCAGGCCGGGGACGCGCACCCTCGATGTGCTCTTTCCCTTTCCCTCCCGGCTGGCCGCGATCGACCCCGAGGCCGAGGCGAAACTGAGCGGTCTGGACCGGGCGCTGGTCTCGGGGACCTATCTGACCAAGGGCACCGAGCCGACCCGCATCTTCCCCTTCTCCGGTGGCCAGTCCGACATCCGGACGCCGGTGCCCGTGCTCGTCGGCGACGCGGCACCGGCGCGGCTGAGTGCGGCATACGGGCTCGAAGTGATCCACGGGCCGCTTGTGGACCTGCTGGCGAGGCGGGGCGCGCTCGGGCCGGAGGGCTATGACAAAGCGCTCAACCGCGAACTGATCGACGCGCACGGAACTCCCTCCGGAAGCGGCACCTTCGACTCGGACACCGCCTATCGCGACCTCCTCGACGCGATGGCGACGCCGGCCACCCAAGGCAAGTACTACGCCCGAAGCGTCCTGCGCATCCAGAGCACCAGTTGGGCCATTCTCACCGCCGACGCCAGCGGGCGCTTCGTCCCGGCCCCGGCGGAGGACGGCGACCTGGTCTGGGGCGTCAGCGATCTGACCGGCGATGTCGCCGACTCGGTCATCTCACCCGGCGGGGATGACGCGCGCCTGCGCACGCTCGCCGGCCACTTCGCCTCCCCAGCCCTCAATCCGCCGGCGGGTCAAGGTCGGCGTTTTCGACGCGCTCAAACTTCCGGGCAGCACCTCGCTCGGGCGGGTGCCGCTGGGCACCTTCGCCTTCACGCCGGCGCAGGGCGCGGACGCCGCGAGCCGGGCGATCCTGCACGATGCGCCCTGGCTCCCGGCGACCAATCTGACCGGCTATCTCGACTCGCCTCCGCTGATGTTGACCACCCTCGATCTCGCGGGCGTTTTCGCCGGCGCGCGCGTGTGGTCGCAGCCCGACTACGGGGGGATCGTCATACCGGAGCGGCCGCCGTTAACCGACGCCCGCTGTCTGCGATCCGGGTTCGGGTCGCGGGGGTGTCGGGCGTCGGTCCGGTGGACCGCGAGCGGGTGCGCGTCGTCGCCGAGGACATCGCCCGGCTGACCGGTCTCGACGTCGACATCACGATGGGCTCCTCGCCCGGTCCTCAGCGCATCGCCGTCCCGACCGGTGCGCACGAGCGGCCAGCGATGACCGTGACCCAACTGTGGGTGACTAAGGGCGTGGCCGCGCGCCTGATGACGGCCGTCGACCGCAAGTCGCTGCTGTTGAACTGGGTGGTCCTCGCGGCGAGCGGTCTGGTGGTCGCCAATGCCGTCTTCGCGAGCGTCCGCGCGCGCCGACGCGAGATTGGGACAGCCCGCGCGGTCGGCTGGACCCGGCTCGCGGTGCTGCGTCATGTGCTCGTCCCCGTGCTCTCCGCCGCCGTCGGTGCCGGCCTCGCCGGCTTGGTGCTGGCCGTTGTCGTGCGCGTGCTCCTGGCCGGCTCGGGAGTCGCCGGCGGGCAGCGCAGCGCGGCGCGAGGTCGTCACCAACGCGGACGTATGGCGCACCGTCGCCCTCGCGCCGCCCGTCGCTTTCGGCGTCGCCTTGCTCGCGGCGCTCCCGCCGGCGGTTTATGCCAGTCGGATCTCCCCGCTCTCGGCGACCCGGGCGCCGCTGTCACGGGCGGGTGCTCGCGTGCCGCGCCGCGTGCGGTCGGTCACCGGGCTTGCGACCCGATCTGTGGTGGCGGCACCTGGGCGGGCCGTCGCGGGCCTGCTGGGCGTGCTCGTTTGCGACGGCCGGGCTGGGCGCACTCCTGGCGATCCAGGCACAGTTTCACGGCCGGGCAGTGGGCACCCTGCTCGGCGATGCGGTCGCCGTCGAGGTGCGGGCGCCCGATGTCGCGGCCGTTCTCGTCACTGCAGCCCTTGCCGGTGTGGGTATCGCGCACCTGATCGGGACCGAGATCCGCGAGCGAGCGACCGAGTTCGCCGGGTTGCGGGCGATCGGCTGGACCGAGGCAACCATCGCCCGGCTGGTCGTCACGCACGCAGCCTTGGTGGCGCTCGCGGGGGCGGCGCTTGGTGCCGGCCTGGCCTGGTGGTTTGTCGAATCTGCCTTCGGGGGCGCCACCCGCCCGATGGCGCTGGCGATTGTGGGCGCCGGCGGGCTGGCCGTCGTCGGCGCCGCCCTGTTCGCGCTCATCCCCGCCCGCCGGCTTCGCGATCTGGGCACGGCCTTCGTTCTCGCCGAGGACTAGGCGTCTAGTGGTCCGTCGCTGAAACATGTTTACGTTTCCGGTCGATGGAGGCGAGGATTTCGTCGGCGGGTTTGGTCCAGGTGAAGGGGTGTGACCGGTCGTTCCAGCC
>NZ_BAAAPN010000028.1:0-79067 GCF_039531165.1 Nostocoides vanveenii
GGTCCAGTACAGCGTCGGGTTCGCGGTCACCGAGACCATCCGCGAGGCCATCACGCGGGTGCCGAAACGGGCCTGGACCCCCGCGATGGACACCGACGGCGATGTTCCGTGAGCACGCCGACATCGTCGAGATCACCGGCCTACTCCCGAAGGAGATGACCGAGAAATGGCCGACCGGGATGCGGGTGATCGTCCGACAGGAACACCCCCACCCCGGCGCGCAACTCTCCCTCTTCGAACACGCCGACGGGTGGCGCTACCAAGCGTTCGCGACCAACACCACCACCGGACAGTTGGCGTTCCTCGAAGCCCGCCACCGCGCCCACGCCCGCGTCGAAGACAGCATCCGGCACGCGAAAGACACCGGCCTCGGCCGCTTCCCCTCCCCCGCAAGCGGGAGGTACCCNGCGCGCTGCCCGAGACGTTGAAGACCTGCGAACCGAAAGCCCTGCGCTACCGCTTCCTCCACATCCCCGCCCGACTCACCACCAGCGGACGACGCCGCCACCCCCCGCCTGCCGGAAACCTGGCCCTGGACCCAGGCCGCCGTCGCCGCATTCACCGCTGTGATGGCCATCCCGCTCCTGACCTGACAACACACTCGGCCCTGACCACCGCGACCCAAGGACCCTCGAAGACCCGCACCGCAGCGCCACGCGGCACCCCCCAGCCAGCCCACCCACCACAAACAGCACCAGCGCGAACATCAAGGCATCAAACCGCTGCCCGTGAAAGACGGAGGCTAGGGCCGAGTGCATCTTCCTGGCCGGGCCATTGTCCCCGGACGTCGTCGGGCTACTGTCACGTGCGCAGAAGCGCGGCATGTCTGGAGATGGCCGCGCGGTACTGCTGGCTGTCATCGTCGATCGCGCGGGCGAGGAGGGCGTCGATGAGGTCCGCCACGGCGACCTGCGCCCGGCCGGCCTCGAGGGCCGCGAGGGCTCCGAAGGCGATGACGGCCGCGCTCTCCGGTCGCTCGCTGGCCAGCTCGGCGAGCAGGGCGCTCGCCTCGTCGGCGCGGCCCGCGAGCCGCAGGCTCGAGGCGAGTTGGATGCGGGCACGGTGGCGGTGGGGCTCGCGCAATCCGGCGGCCAGGGCCGCTTCATACTGCTCGATCGCGGCGGCGGTCTCGTCCCCGGCGTCGAGGGCGCCGGCATACTCGAAGGTGACGCGCGGGTCTCCCGGATTGGCCGTATGCAGTGTGCTCGCCATCGCGATGCGCTCGGCCGGGTCGGTGCTCGCCCACACCGCGTCGAAGTTGGCGTCGAGGTCGTGTTTCCCTTGCGCCACCGTGACTTTGCGACGAATGTCGGCGGGCAGGTCGGGGGTTGCGCCCCGGCTGTGCAACCAGTCGACACAGGCGAGTCGCTGCTCGTGCGTCATGATCGCGATGACATCGCCGTCCGCTGCGAGGGCTGCGAGCGCCTCGAGGCCGGCGAGTTCGCTGGCATGCGCCGGGACGCTGCCGCGTCCGGTGCGTGCCAGCCCGATGCCGAAGTGCGTCTCGAAGTCGGCCGTGGTGCGATCGCGAAGGTATTTGTCCTTGTGGGCGATGACCACGACGTCGGCGCGTTGTCCGGCGATCTCGCCCAGGGACGCCAGGATCTCGTCGGTGCGGTCCCCCGCCGTCCCCAGCGCGAGCAGGACGCGCCCGCCCGCCGGGGTCAGCCCGCGGGCGACGTCGAGGAGGGCCTCCAGACCGGCCTCGTTGTGGGCTAGGTCGAGGATGACCGAGGCGCTGCCCCCGGCGACCGGCAGCGAGTAGATATTCATCCGGCCGGGGTTGAGGGTCTCGTCGGGGATGAAGGAGCGCAAGCCCTCGACCACGGCGTCCACGGGCAGGCCGAGCCCGAGGGCCGCGGCCGCCCCGGCGAGGGCGTTGGCGATGTTGTGCACCGACAGTCCGGACAGCGTGGCCGGAATATCGCGCAGCGGCAAGAGTCGCTCGGTGCGGCCGCCCGGATACAGGATCGTGACGTCCCCGTCGGCGACGGTGATTCCCCGCCCGCCGGCATCGATCGCCTCGCGCAGAGCGGGGGCGCTGGGGTCGAGGGCAAAGGCCCACGGCCGCCCCGGTGAGCGCGCACGCATGGCCCAGGCGCGGGGGTCCTCCCCGTTCAGGACTGTCCAGCCGGTCGGCCTGGTGACCGTGGTGACAATGGCCTTGACCTCGGCAAGTTGATCGACGGTGTCGATCCCCTGCAGACCGAGATGGTCGGCGGAGACATTGGTGACGACGCTCACGTCGTTGGTCGTGACGCCCATGCCCTTCAGGAGCAGGCCCCCGCGGGCCGTCTCGAGAACGCCGATCTCCAAGTCCGGGGTCGCGAGCACGCCGCGTGCGCCGGCCGGGCCGGAATAGTCACCGGGTTCGACGACCTCGCCCATGACGACGACACCGTCCGTCGAACTCCACGCGGTCTTCTTGCCGGCCGTCATCGCGATGTGCGCGACCAGCCGGGTGGTCGTCGTCTTGCCATTGGTGCCGGTGATCGACACGACGGGGATAGTCGGCGTCAGCACCGTAGCGGCCCGACCCCGCTCCGCAGCGTTCATCCGATCTGCCAGATCACTAAGGAGCGGCTCCGGCTCGGCACTTGAAAGCAGTTGCGCCAGAACGGGGGCCAGGCCGTCGCCGAGCACCTCGGCGCGGCCGCGAGAGCGCCAGACGGCCGCGACGACGACATCCTCGGGATGGACGCCGGGTCGGGCGCGGACGCCGACTCGGGCCGTGCCCGCCCGCTTGGCGACGGCGCGGACGAGGAAGACCGGCAGGCGCAGGATGAAGGCGCGACGTTGGACCGACCCGGGCGTGCCGACCCGGGCACGCATACCGAGTCGGTGCACGATCTCGGTCAGTTGCGCGGCCGGCGCGTCGAGATAGCCGGGCAGGGCCAGCATGACCTTCAGTGCGGGGCGGGTGAAATAGAGGTTGGGGCCCTCGAGTAGGCGGACCTCGGAAGCGCTGACAGGTTCGGTCATCGAGGAGTTACTGGCCCATGGCGTGCACGCCACCGTCGACGTGCACGATCTCGCCGGTGGTGGCGGGGAACCAGTCGCTCAGGAGCGCAACGCAGGCCTGGGCGGCCGGCACCGGGTCGTTGACATTCCAGCCGAGCGGGGCTCGCTCGTCCCAGATCTGCTCGAAGCGCTCGAATCCGGGGATCGACTTGGCAGCCGTCGTCCGGATCGGACCGGCAGCGACGAGATTGCAGCGAATCCCCTTGGGCCCGAGGTCGCGAGCCAGGTAGCGGTTGGTCGACTCGAACGCTGCCTTGGCGACACCCATCCAGTCATAGACGGGCCAGGCGAACTTCGCGTCGAAGGTCAGGCCGACGATTGAGCCGCCGACACCCATCAACGGCAGTGCCGCAACACCGAGGGCCTTGAGGCTGTAGGAACTGATCTGGATCGCGGTCGAGACGTCCTCCCACGTGCCTTCGAGGAAGTTGAAGGCGCCCTGCGGGGCGAAGCCGATCGAGTGCAGGACCCCGTCGAGGGTGTCGGTGTGCTCCTTCAGCCGCTCGGCAAGGGTGTCGAGGTGCCCCTGGTCGGCGACGTCGAGTTCGATGACGGCAGGTGTCTCGGGCAGACGCTTGGCGATCGTCGAGGTGATCTTCATGGTCCGTCCGAAGGAGGTCAGGATGACCTTCGCGCCCTGCTCCTGCGCCAGCTTGGCGACGTGGAAGGCGATGGAGGAGTCCATCAGAACTCCGGTGATCAACAAGGTCTTGCCCTCGAGCAACATCGGGCGTCCTTTCGCGTGGTGTCGGCGAGAATCTGGTGTGGAGTCGGTGTCAGTGGCCCATGCCGAGGCCGCCGTCGACCGGGATGACGGCCCCGGAGATGTAGGCCGCCTCGTCCGACGCGAGGAAGAGCACGGCAGCCGCCACCTCCGCGGGCGTGGCAAATCGGCCCGCCGGTATGGCCGCCTTGTAGGCCTTCTGCCGGTCCTCGGGCAGTTCCGCCGTCATATCGGTCTCGATGAAGCCGGGGGCGACGACATTGGCCGTGATACCGCGTCCACCGAGTTCGCGGGTGATTGAGCGGGCGAGGCCGACCAGGCCGGACTTGGACGCCGAATAGTTCGTCTGCCCCGGGCCGCCATAGAGCCCGACGACGCTGGAGATGAAGACGATCCGGCCGAAGCGCTTCTTGATCATGCCGGCGCTCGCCCGACGGGCACAGCGGAAGGCGCCGGCGAGGTTGGTGTCGATGACAGCCTCGAAGTCGTCATCCGACATCCGCATCAGCAGGCCGTCCTTGGTGATGCCAGCGTTGGCGACGACGACTTCGACCGGCCCACCGAAGTGCTCCTCAGCGGCCTTGAAGGCCGCATCCACGGACTCGGTGTCGGTGACATCGCCCTGGACAGCGGTCAATCCGTCCGGTGCCTCGCCCGAGCGGCTGGTGATCAACACAGTGTGGCCTGCCGCTTGCATCGCCTCGGCGATCGCCTGACCGATACCGCGGTTGCCGCCGGTGACGAGGACGTTGCGAGCAGTCATACGAAGATTCCTCCTGAGGGTCCGGAAAAGGCCGCTGGGGACGACCCTAGTGGGCCAGCGTGGACGATGACGGGACCGACGGTGTGGTGCCCGGGGCAGATGCTCGGATCACGGTCAGTCCGGCCCAGGAGGGCGAGGCATAGAGTTGAGCGGTGATCAGTGGGCCGCGCGAAGTGCCGTCGGTCACGACCGCACCCGAGAGCCTGGCGCTAGAACAGGAATCCCGCATCAAGCGCTACCTGATCACGATGGGCATCCGGACGACCTGCTTCTTGGCTGCCGTGCCGCTACACGGCTGGATGCGCTGGACTGCCGTCGCCCTGGCCGTCCTTTTGCCCTATATCGCGGTCGTCTTGGCCAATGCCGTCAAGCCTCGGCCCGAAGGCACGATGACGTATGCCGGCACGAGCGAGACGCCGTTGTGGCTCGAATCGCAGCCAGCAGCCAAGCCGTCGGGTGCCGAACGCGTCATTCTCGAGGGCCAGATCGTCACGCCCGACGACTCAGGCGTAGGCGGCACGCCTTCGGCGTCCCCGAGGATAGCCAAGGTCTCGATCAACGAGTCTCATCATCGACGGCGAGCAACACGGCCGCCCGCCGCCCGTTCTTGGTGACTTCCACACGCTGATGAGTCCGCGCGGTCAGCCGCCGATGGCGGACATCGGCCGGTCGGGCTGGTGGAAGTCCGGGCTGCCGATGCCATGGCCGCGGGCCTTGCGCCACATCTCACCCCGGATCAACTCGGCCAGCTCCGCGTCGCTCGCGCCGGCGCGCAGCGGCGTGCGCAGGTCGGACTCGGCGTTGGCGAACAAGCAGTTGCGGACCTGCCCGTCGGCGGTGAGCCGCACTCGGTCGCACGCGGCGCAGAAGGGCGCCGAGACGCTGGCGATGATGCCCACGGTCGCCGGCCCGCCGTCGATGAAGAAGCGCTCCGCGGGCGCACTCCCCCGCCCGGGCGCCGGCGTCAGGGCGAAGCGTGCGCTGAGCCGGTCGTGGATCTCCCCCGCGGTCACCATCTCGCTGGCCTGCCAGTGGTGGCCCGCGTCCAGCGGCATCTGCTCGATGAAGCGCAGCTCATAGCCGCGCGCCAGGCACCAGGCGAGCAGCTCGGCGACATCGGTGTCATTGATGCCACGCATCGCGACCGCATTGACCTTGACCGGGGTCAGCCCCGCCCGATGAGCCGCCCGAAGTCCCGCCTCGACATCGGCCAGCCGGTCGCGCCGCGTCAGGGCGACGAACTCCTCGGGATCGATCGTGTCCAGCGAGACATTGACGCGGTCCAGGCCGGCCGCGCGCAAGGGCTCCGCCAGCCGGTCGAGACCCAGCCCATTGGTCGTCATCGCGATGGTCGGCCGCGGCTCGAGTTCGGCGATCCGACGCACCAGGTCCACGAGCGAACGCCGCAGGAGCGGCTCGCCGCCGGTCAGCCGGACTTGACGCACGCCCAGCCCGGCGAAGACGCCGATCAGCCGGATCAACTCGTCATCCGAGAGCATCTCGGCCTTGGGCAGCCAGGGCAGGCCCTCCGCGGGCATGCAGTAGGTACACCGCAAATTGCACCGGTCCGTCACCGAGACCCGCAGATCGCGGGCCACCCGCCCGAAGGTGTCGACGAGCCCGTCGTCGGGCCGCCAGGTCGGCATGGGCAGATCGGTCACACAGCCCACCCTAAGTTGTCCGGGGCATGCCCCCCTGTTCAATAGCCGTATGCCGTTGGACCCGCCGCATTCACACCGCTCGGTCCCGCTTGTGGCTCGGACCGCAACGGTCGTGGCTGGGGTCGCGCTGTCGGCCGCCAGCACCGGGTCCGCTTCACCATCCACGGCCTCGCAGCCCACAGCCGCGACGACAAGGCTGTCCCCTTCGCCGAGCTCCGGGGGGTCGTCGTCATCCCCAGCGAACCGTGCGTCATCCGTCCCCAGCGCATCGCGAACGAGCACAAGCGTGCCAACCCCAACAGCGGGCCTGACGCCGTCACCCAGTCCCGCCGCGCTGCTCGCCCCGGCCGTGGGGGAGGGCGTCAACCCGGGTCATCACACGGGTGGACGACTCGACATGGGCCGCCCTCGAGGGCGTCGCATGGACCTCGGCCTGCCCGGTCGGCCGGGACGGGCTGCGCGTCCTCGCCGTGAACGCCTACGGATTCGACGGGTCCCGCCATCGCGGGCGCCTGGTCCTCGCGGCCGCTGCGGCTACCCCCGCGGCACTTCGCCGCGCTCTACGCCCAGCGCTTCCCGATCCGCCAGATGCATCCGCTCGACGCTCCTGGGGCCGCAACCCGAAGGGACCGGGAGCCGACGACTACGCCTCGATGACCGCCGACAACACCTCCGCCTTCAACTGCCGCTATGTGGGCGGTGCGGAGGCGAGCTAACGGTGGAGGACGCACGCATACGGGGTGGCGATCGACATCAATCCCTTCGAGAACCCGTATGTCAGCGCCTCCGACACCGTCTATCCCGACACCTACTTCCTCGAGCACCGCCGCGCGCCGGGGACCTTCACGAGTGCGACGAGCCCGGCCGTCCGCGCCTTCACCGATCAAGGGTTCACCTGGGGCGGGACGTGGGCGCAACCGGACCTGCAGCATTTCCAGCTGCCACGGCAGGTACCGTGAGCCGGTGATCCGCCCGCTGCTGACCCCTCGGTGGCTCGGCGCCCTGCTGCTCGCGGCTCTGTTCGCCTTCGTCGCCTACCACCTCGGCTGGTGGCAGTACTCGCGCTATCAGGCCAAGGCTGATCGCAACACCCGGATCTCGGCCCACTACGACGCCCCACCGCGGCCCCTCACCGACATCCTCACCGCGAGGCCGCTCCCCATCGCCGACGAGTGGACGCATGTCACCGCCACCGGAACGTATGCCGATCCCACCCTCGTCGCCCGCGGCCGCACCTTCAACGGCGACGTCGGTTATGAGGTATTGACGCCCTTCCGCACCACCGACGGCGCCCTCGTGCTCATCGACCGGGGCTGGATCCCCTTGGGCGACAACGGCGCCGAGACGATTCCGCGGATCGCCCCCGCGCCGGCAGGTCAGGTCACGATGACCGGTTGGCTGCGGGTCGGCGAGCAAGCGCGGGGCAAGGTTGCCGCGCAGGGGCAACTGGCCAGCATCAACCTCCCCGAGGCAGCCGCGGCCCTCGGCACCCCGCTGCTCGGCGGCTATGTCCAGTCGGCCGGCGACCCCGGCGCTGCCTCGACCCCGACCGCGGGCGGGGTGCCGACGCCGCTCGGCTTGCCCGACACCGGGCTCGGGCCCCACCAGGCCTACGCCTATCAGTGGTGGGTCAGCATGCCCTTGGGCTTCATCCTGATCTTCTTCGGACTGCGTCGCGAGGAAGGAGTGGCCGCGGACGAATCGGAGGCACCCGGCTCGGCTTCCCCGCCCACCGACGCTCTCGACACCCGCGCCGAAGCCCGCCCGGTCGCTCGACGGAGGCCGCGCGCGACGGAGCGCAAGCCGGGCAAGGTGCGGATCTGGGACGAAGAGGATGCCTGAGCGCCGTCAGACCAACTTCACCACGATGTCGTGCAGGGTGTCACCCGCCCGTGCCACCCGGTCGCCGGCATTGGACAGGTGCCGATAGACCTCACGGCGTTTGAAGACGTCCATCACCATCGCGTAGGCCGCGGGCCCCGTCGGTCCGTCCAGCGACTCCAGGCGGCGCACGTCCTCGGCTGGGTCGAAGAGCTCGGCAAGGGCCTTGCGATATTCCTTCTCGACGCGCCGTTCGCTGATGCGGGCCCTGTCCGCCAGGCCCTCGGCCATCGCCGTCTCGTGTTCGAGCTTGCCGTAGCCCTCGTCCAGGGCCCGGGCGCCCTCCAGCAGGAGCGACGCCATCCGGATGGTGTGTGCGTCCGGCGCCACGCGGAGCACCTCCATCTCGCGAACCGTCGTGCGGGCATAGGTGGTCAGCCGGTGCAGGGACGAGATCGCTCGGTAGAGCTCCTCTCGGTCCATCGGGGTCGAGAAGGCAGCGTTGAGGGCGTTCATGCTGGCCTCTTTCATCGCCGAGGCCGCGATCTCGTTGTCCTTGACCCGGGCCCCGAAGTCTGGGTCACCGTCGGACTCCATGAACTCCACGAGCAACTCCAGGCTCGCGACCGCTCCTTTGGATTGTGCGCGGAGCAGGTCGAAGAAGTCCGGGTTCTTGGGGAAGACCCGGCGCACCAGCCGCATCGGTCCGTGCTCAGTGTCCATTGGGCGCTCCTTGTCGGGGGTTACCAGAAGAGTCGGATGATCAGGATCGTCACCACGGAGACGGCGGCTGATCCGGGGATCGTGACCAGCCAGGTGGTGAGGATCTCCTTGGCCTTGGCCCAACGCACGTCGCGGGCATGGTCGGCGGCACCGATGCCCATGATCGAGGACGAGACGACGTGGGTGGTCGAGACCGGTGCGCCGAGCAGGGAGGCGGCGTAGATGACGCCGGCGGAGGTCAGTTGGGCATCGAGTGCGTGGATGGGCCGGATCTTGTAGATGCCGAAACCGACGGTCCGCACGATCCGCCACCCGCCCGAGAGGATCCCGCAGGTGATCGCGCTCGCGCATATCAACATCACCCAGAAGGGCACGGCGAAGTCGGCGATCCGCCCTGCGAGCAGGAGGACGAGGGTCAAGATACCCATCGACTTCTGGGCGTCATTGGCGCCGTGCGAGAAGGCCAGCCACGCCGAGGTCACCCATTGGGCGCGCCGCAGCCCGGTGTTGGCGCTCGGCCGGGCGCGACGAAGCAGCAGGGCGGAGATCTTCTGCAGCAGGAAGCCGATGACGAAGCCGACGATCGGGCTGAGCAGTAGCCCCATGAGCACCTTGGTCACGCCCGTGACATGCCCGCGTCCCAGCTCGCCGAAGCCCCAGATCACGTGTCCCGCACCGACACTCGCAACGACGGCGCCGCACAGGCCGCCGGTCAGCGCGTGCGATGACGATGACGGTATGCCGAGCCACCAGGTCCCGAGATTCCACACGATCGCGCCGACCAGGCCCGCGAGAATGATCAGGATCGCGCGTCGCGCATCCACGTCGCCGAGTTCGACGAACTTCCCGATGGTGTTGGCCACCGCCGAGCCACCGAGCAGGGGCCCGAGGAATTCGAACGTCGCGACGATGACGACCGCCTGGATCGGGGTCATCGCTCGCGAGGCGATGACGGTTGCAATGATGTTGGAGGCGTCGTGGAAGCCGTTGGTGTAGTCGAAGAGCACGACAAGGACGACGGCGAGCACCGCGAGCGCGGTCAAGCTCGTCATGGCGTCTTTGCCTTCCGTTCACCTGGAATTCATCCGGCGCCGACTGTAGGGCTCACCCTCGTATTTGGGAAGAGAGGCAAGACTCACCCCGCGACGGGCGCGTCCGCCTCGCTGAATTGGGTGCGGTAGAGATCGGCATACAAGCCACCGGCCGCGAGCAATTCGTGGTGGCGGCCACGCTCGACGATGCGGCCGCCGTCGACGACGAGGATCTGGTCGGCCCGGCGAACGGTGGAGAGGCGGTGGGCGATCACCAGGGCAGTGCGGCCGGCCAGCGCGGTGTCGAGGGCGCGCTGCACCATCAACTCCGACTCGCTGTCCAGGTGCGCGGTCGCCTCGTCCAGGACGAGCAGGCCCGGCCCCTTCAGCAGCAAGCGAGCAATGGCCAGTCGCTGCTTCTCACCGCCGGAGAGCCGGTAGCCCCGGTCACCGACGACCGTGTCGAGGCCATTGGGCAGGCCGGCCACCAAGCCGCCGATCTGCGCCGCCTCGAGAGCGGCATGGATCTGCTCCTCGGTCGCCTCGGGAGCCGCGAAGAGGAGATTGGCCCGGATGGTGTCGTGGAAGAGATGCGACTCCTGGGTCACCACGCCGACCGCGCCGGTGACCGAAGCTAACGTGGCGTCACGCAGATCCATCCCCTGCAGCCGGATCGTCCCGGAACTCGGATCATAAAGGCGCGCAACGAGATTGGTGATCGTCGTCTTGCCCGCACCGCTGGGGCCGACGAGGGCGACCAGCTCGCCCGGCGCCGCAGAGAAGGTCACCTCGCGCAGCACCACAGCCCCGGCGGACCGGTCCCCGGACACCGTCGTCTCGAGCGACTTCAGCGATGCCTGATCCGCGCCGGGATAGCGGAAGTCGACCTGGTCGAAGTCCACGCCCAGGGCTCCCCCCGGCAGGGGTTGAGCGTTCGGGGCCTGGCGGATCGCGGGGGTCAGGTCGAGGATCTCGAAGACCCGGGTGAATGAGACCAGGGCCGTCATGACGTCGACGCGCACATTGCTCAGGGTGGTCAGCGGCCCGTAGAGGCGGGCGAGCAGCGTGGCGAGGGCGATCAGGGTGCCGACGGTCAGGGTCTTGTCGATGGCCATGACGCCACCGAAGCCGTAGACCATCGCTGTCGCCAGCGACGCGATGAACGTCAACGCGATGAACAAGATCGTGCGGTTCATCGCGATCTTGATCCCGATGTCACGGACGCGGGCGGCGCGATCGGCATACTCGCGATCCTCGCGCTCGGGGTCACCGAAGAGCTTGACGAGCAGGGCTCCCCCCACGTTGAAGCGTTCGGTCATCCGGGAGCCCATCTCGGCATTGAGATTCATCTGCTCGTGCGCCAGGGCGGCGAGCCGACGCCCCATCCACCGGGCGGGCAGCAGGAAGAAGGGGACAAGGGCGAGCGCCGCCAGGGTCAGTTGCCACGACAGCGCGAGCATGGCGGCGACGATCAGGGTGAGTGAGACGATATTGCTCACCACGCTCGACAGCACGCTGGTGAAGGCCTGTTGCGCCCCGATGACGTCATTGTTGACGCGAGAGACGAGGGCACCCGTCTGCGCGCGGGTGAAGAAGGCGATCGGCTGCCGCAGGACGTGTCCGAAGACCTGCGTGCGCAGGTGATAGATCAGCCCCTCGCCGATGCGCGCGGAATACCACCGCGAAAAGACCGAGACGCCGGCGTCGAGGACGGCGATGACGGCGATGATCGAGGCCAGCTCTATGACCAGCGCCTTGTCGCCGGGGATGACCCCGCGATCGACGAGCCGGGCGAGCAGCAGCGGGGTGGCGACGACGAAGAGGGCGTCGATGACCACCAGCGTGAGGAAGGCCGCGATGACCGCGCGGAAGGGGCGGGCATACGTCAAAACGCGACGCGCGGTCCCGGGCGGCAGCGCGGTCTGGGCGACGCTGCCGTCGCGGGTGAGGCTGTGCATCACTTGCCAGGGCGACGTGCTCATGGCCCAAGTCAACCGTCAGGCACCGACAACGATTCCCGTGTGGGTCACCGCGCGGCAGCGGCCCGGGCCAGCACCAGCCGTGCCACCGCATCGGTATCCCCGAGCACGCCCCCGACAAAAGGTATGCCGTCGGCGCGGCACCGCGCGACCATCCGGTCGCGCAACACCCCCTCGGCGAGCATCGCCGAGACCCCGACCACCTGGGCGCCCCCGTTAAGGTGGCCGACGGCATCGTCCAGGGGTTTGTAGTCGTCCAGGGTGGCGAAGGCATAGTGCGGGCCAGGCGGCACACCCGCAGCGATCGCGGCGAGCAGTTCGTCGACGGCGGCACGCCGCGAACTCCCGGCGACGTAGACGACGACGCCGTCGGCGCTCGGACGATCCCGCCGCAGGAGCTCCCCGATGGCCTCCCCGATCGCCGCGTCCGGGCCCAGAGCGTCCGCCAGCAGGACGCGACGCCCGTATGCCGTGGCCAACGCCGCGGCCGCATCGGGGACGTCCACCTCGACATGGAAGGCGCGGCTGAGCAGGGCCGGAACGACCACGACGTCCCGGTCGGCACCCGCAACCGACAGCACGTGACCGCTATGCCCCGGGGTCGGGCCATGGTGATCGAGATAGGCGATCCGGACCTCGCGGCCGGGGTCGAGCACGGCGACGCGGGCGGCCAGTGCCTCGATGCCGTGCGCGTGCCGCGGATCGGGCGACCCATGCGCGAGCAGCACGATGGTGGCCGCCACGGCGTCGTCGGGAAGTGGCGTCATACGTCCGATCTAAGCCGACGCGGTCGGCCCGGCAAAGGGCTCGGCCGACCCGGAGAGGAGCTGCAGTTGTTCGCGAACCGCGACGACGTCGCCGACGACGATCACCGCCGGGGCGCGAACGCCGACGCGGGGGGCGTCGGCAGCGGCGCGCTCCAGAGCGGTGACGGTCGTGCGTTGCTCGGGTGTCCAGCCGGACTCGATGATCGCCACCGGGGTGCGGGGGTCGCGGCCGGAGGCGATGAGCCCCTCGGCGATGGTGGCGAGCGCGGAGACCGCCATCAGGAGCACCAGGGTGGCATCGGGTGCCGCGTCGCGGGCGGCGGCGAGCACGGACGCGGGCCCGTCGTGGCCTGAGGCGAGCACAAAGGAGGCGGTGATGCCCCGGTGGGTGACCGGGATGCCGGCGGCGGCGGGGACCGAGATGCCGGAGGTCACACCGGGCACGACCTCGATCGGAATGCCGTGCGCCGCGCAGTGCAAGGCCTCCTCACCGCCGCGGCCGAGGACGAAGGGGTCGCCGCCCTTGAGGCGGACCACCTGGGCGCCCTCCTTCGCGTGGCGCACGAGCAGTTCATTGATCTCGAATTGCGGCACCGGGTGATGACCGGCCGTCTTGCCCACGGGCACGATGAGCGCGTTGGGCGCCAGGTGGGCGAGCGCGGTCGTGGGGCCGAGGCGGTCGGCCACGACGACGTCCGCCTGCGCGAGCAGGCGGCGGCCACGGACGGTGATCAGATCCTCGGCGCCGGGCCCGCCCCCGACGAGGGCGACCCGCCCGGGCGGCTCCTGTCGAGCGTCGTTACCGCGCTGCCGGCGGCTGGGCAGCTCTCCGGTGTCCAGAGCGACGAGGATCGCATCGCGCAGCGCCGTTGCGCGCCGAGGGTCCCCGCCCGCGGTGACGGCGACCTGGATGCCGTCGGCGTCCCCGCGGCCGACGCCGACGGCCGGCACCCAGGCGGCCGACGCCGACGCGTCGTCCGCGCGGATGCACCAGATCGCCTCTGCTGCAGCCGCATCCGCGACCGCTTGATCCACCGTTGGCACGCCCGTTGCCGTATGCACGAGCCACGCCCGAACGGGCAGCGTCAGGTCCCCGGGGGCGAAGGTGCGTTGCGCCCACTCCACCTCACCGGTGGCAGCGAATGCGCGCAGCGCTTCGGTGGCAGCGGGCGAGACGAGGTGCACGGCGGCGCCAGCGGCGACGAGGCGCCGGACGCGGCGCTCGGCCACCACTCCCCCGCCCACGACGAGGACCCGGCGGCCGCGCACGTCCAGCGTCAGCGGGTAGTCGGGGGCGCAGCCGAGCGTCAGCGCGGTCATATGTGCAGCCCGCATTCGACCTTGTCCTGGCCCGCCCACCGGCCGGCCCGGGGGTCCTCGCCTTCACCGACAGCGCGGGTGCACGGCGCGCAGCCGATGGAGGCAAAACCCAACTGCCGCAACGGGTTCAAGAAGACGCCGTTCTCGGCGGCGTAGCGGTCCGCTTCGTCGTGGGACCAGCCGACGATCGGGTTGATCTTGAGCATCGAGCGCTTGGCATCCCACTCGATGAGCTGGGCGTCGGCGCGGGTCGCGGCGTCGGCGCGACGCACCCCGGTGACCCAGGCGGCATACCCCTCCAGGGCGGCATTGAGCGGCGCGACCTTGCGCATCCGGCAGCAGAGGTCGGGGTTGCGGTCGTGCAGCCGGGGACCGAATCGCACGTCCTGGCTCTCGACGCTCTCGCGCGGGTAGACCGTGCGGATCGACAGGGGGAGCATCACGGCATACGCATCGCGGGTGCCGATCGTCTCAGGGAAGTGGTAGCCGGTGTCGAGGAAGAAGACGTCGAATCCCGGGGCCGTCGTCCCGGCGAGGTGGAGCAGGATCTCATCGCCCATCGAGCTGGCAATGGTCAACTGGTCCCCGAAGCGCTCACGAGCCCAGGCGAGGACGTCGCGCCCGAGGGCGATCTTCTCCTCATAGGTGGTGGCCGCGGCCTCGCGCTCGAGGAACTCCTCGATGTCGGCCGTCTGATTCTCGGCGGGGATCACGCTCACCGCAGGTCGTCCTCGTCGGCTCGGTGCGCCCACGCCGCGAAGCTCTCACCCTCGGCGCGCTGCTCGAGATAGTGGCCGGCAACCCGGTCGATGTAATCGGGCAGGTCCTCGGCCGTGACCTTCAGGGCGCGGGTCTTGCGCGCCAGCGTCGGGTTGATGCCGAGTGCACCGCCGAGATGCACCTGAAAGACCTCCTGCAGTTCGTCGTTCTCGTCGCGCTGCACCATGCCCTTGAGGCCGATGTCGCCGACCTGGGTGCGAGCGCATGCGTTGGGGCAACCGTTGACGTGGATGCCGAAGGGCACATCCATCTCGGGCCGGCGTCGTTCGAGCGCGACGACGACCGTGCGGGCCCGGGCCTTGGTCTCGGTCAGGCCCAGCTTGCAGAACTCGATCCCGGTGCAGGCCAAGGCATTTCGTCGATAGACGCTGGGCTGCGCGATCAGGTCGTGGGCCGCGAGCCGCTCGGCCAAGGCGGGTGCGTCCGCCTCCTCGACGTCGAGGACGAGGAACTTCTGATGAGGGGTCAGCCGGACACGGAACGAGCCGTAGCTCTCGGCAAGGTCGGCGACCGCGGTCAGTGTCGATCCGCTGACGCGGCCGGCGATAGGAGCCGTGCCGACCCAGACCTTGCCGTCCTTCTGCTTGTGGATGCCCACGTGGTCGCGGTGGCCGTCCGGCGGCGTGACCGGCTCGGGACCGTCGGGGAGGGCATACCCCAGGTATTCGTCCTGGAGGATCCGCCGGAACTTCTCCGGACCCCAGTCGGACATCAGGAACTTCAGCCGGGCCCGGTTGCGCAGGCGGCGGTAGCCGTAGTCGCGGAAGATGCCGATGACCCCGGCCCAGACCTGTGGCACCTGCTCGAGGGTGACGAAGGCGCCGAGCCGGCGGGCGAAGATCGGGTTCACCGAGAGGCCGCCGCCGACCCACAGGTCGAACCCGGGGCCAAGCTCAGGGTGGTTGACCCCGACGAAGGAGACGTCGTTGATCTCGTGGACGACATCGAGTGCCGGCGAGCCCGAGATCGCGGTCTTGAACTTGCGTGGCAGGTTGGAGAACTCGGGGCTGCCGATGTAGGTGCGGCGGATCTCCTCGATCGCCCACGTGCCGTCGATGATCTCGTCCGCCGCGATTCCCGCGACCGGTGAGCCGATGATCACGCGGGGGGCGTCGCCGCAGGCTTCCAGTGTGTGCAGACCGACCGCATCGAGGCGCTCCCAGATGGCTGGCACGTCCTCGATGCGGATCCAGTGCAGCTGGATGTTCTGCCGGTCGGAGATGTCGGCGGTATCGCGCGCGAACTCGGTGCTGAGCGCGCCGATCGTGCGCAACTGTTCGGTCGTCAGGATGCCGCCGTCGCTGCGCACGCGCATCATGAAGAACTCGGCGTCCAGTTCCTCGGGGGCGAGGGTCGCGGTCTGGCCGCCGTCGATGCCCTCCTGGCGCTGGGTGTAGAGGCCCATCCAGCGGAATCGGCCGCGCAGGTCGTCGCTCGGGATGGACGCGAAGCCCTCCTTGGCGTAGACGTCGATGATGCGCTGCCGGACGTTCAGCGCGTCGTCGGCCTGCTTGAAGGCTTCGTTTCCGTTCAGCGGGGTCAGGTCGCCGTCCGCCCAGGCGCCGGTGACGGCGGTCCGAGTCGGTCGGGTTGCAGTGTCGGTCACATCGCAAATGCTACAAGGTGACGTTATGGACCGCATAACGCACCGTTATACGTATCACGTGTTGGACAGGACGTCTGGCCGCCTCGGGCCGGTCAGGCGAGGGCCACCAGGTCGAGGTAGTCCGGGCCCCAGAGGTCCTCCACACCGTCGGGGAGCAGCAGGATCCGCTCCGGCTGAAGTGCTGCCACGGCGCCCTCGTCGTGGGTGACGAGCACGACCGAGCCCTTGTAGGTCGACAGGGCGCTGAGGATCTCGGCCCGGGAGGCGGGGTCGAGGTTGTTGGTCGGCTCGTCCAGGAGCAGCACGTTAGCCGCCGAGACGACAAGTAGAGCGAGCGATAGGCGGGTCTTCTCGCCACCCGAGAGCACCCGCGCTGGCTTCTCGACGTCGTCACCGACGAAGAGGAAGGAACCGAGCACCTTGCGCACCTCGGTCTCCCCCAGGTCGGGAGCGGCCGACTTCATGTTCTCCAGGACCGAGCGCGCGAGGTCGAGATTTTCGTGCTCCTGCGCGTAGTAGCCGAGCTTGAGCCCATGCCCCGGCTCGACCTGCCCGGTGTCCGGCGGGTCGATGCCGGCCAGGATGCGCAGCAATGTGGTCTTGCCTGCCCCGTTGAGGCCGAGGACGACGACCTTCGAGCCGCGGTCGATCGCCAGATCGACGTCGGTGAACACCTCGGTCGAGCCGTATGACCGCGACAACCCGCTCGCCCGCAGTGGCGTGCGCCCGCTCGGGGCCGGGTCGGGGAAGCGCAGCTTGGCCACCCGGTCGTGCTGGCGCTCCCCCTCCACGCCGGCGAGCATCCGCTCGGCGCGCCGGATCATGTTCTGTGCAGCCGTGGCCTTGGTCGCCTTGGCGCGCATTTTCTCGGCCTGGTCGAGCAGGGCGCCGGCCTTCTTCTGGGCGTTGGCGTATTCGCGTTTGCGACGCCGCTCGTCGAGTTCGCGCTGCTCGAGATAGGCCTTCCAGCCGACGTTGTAGACGTCGATGACCCCGCGGTTGGCGTCGAGGTGGAAGACCCGGTTGACGACGACCGCGAGCAGGTCGACATCGTGGGAGATGACGATCAGGCCACCCGGGTAGCCCTTGAGGTAGTCGCGAAGCCAGACGATCGAGTCGGCATCGAGGTGGTTGGTCGGTTCATCGAGCAGGAGCGTCTCGGCCCCGGAGAAAAGGATGCGCGAGAGTTCGATCCGGCGGCGCTGGCCGCCGGAGAGGGTGCCGATCTCCTGGTCCAGTTGCTTCTCGGTGAGCCCGAGAGCGGCGGCGATCGATGCGGCTTCGGACTCGGCGGCATACCCGCCGGCGGCGGTGAATTCGGCGTCCAGGCGGGCATACCGGCGCATCGCCTTCGAGCGCGCTTCCTCGGTGGCGGCCGCCATCGCGTGCTCGGCCTTGCGCAGGTCGCGAACAATGGTGTCCAGGCCGCGCGCCGAGAGGATGCGGTCGCGGCCGGTGACACTCAAGTCGCCGGTGCGCGGGTCCTGCGGGAGGTAGCCGACCTCGCCGGAACTGACGGCCGACCCGGCCGCGGGCAGCGCCTCACCGGCCAGGACCTTGCACAGCGTGGTCTTGCCGGCGCCATTGCGGCCGACGAGCCCGACGCGGTCGCCGGCGTTGATCCGGAAGGTCGCGTCGTCCAAAAGAAGCCGCGAACCGACGCGCAGTTCGAGACCGCTGACAGCGATCACGGCAGACTCCTGGTTGATACGATGTGGGCCCGGGCGCGCGCAGGTCACGACACGGTCATTACGGGCTCCCTCAGGAACACGTCACTGAGGGCTGACAGTTAGTCTAAGGCGCACGCACACCGGGGCCGAAATGGCCCCACTGCCGGGAAAGGTCCCCTGCATGAGTTTTAACGACGACGTCCAACTGGACACCTCCTCCATCGGTAGCGGTGGAGGAGGCGGGGGGGGCCGTGGCGGGCTGGTGGTCGGCGGCGGCATCGGTGGGTTGATCCTGGCGATCATCATCATGCTGCTCGGCGGCAATCCCGGCAGCCTCGGTGGCGATCAGACCGGCTCGGACCCGAATGCGCAGAATGTCGACAGCAGCGCGATCCAGCAGCAGTGCAAGACCGGCGCGGACGCCAACAAGTACGCCGAGTGCCGCATCGTCGGCACGGTGAACTCGGCCAAGTCCTTCTGGAGCGATGAATTGCCCCGCTACGGCAAGCAGTTCCGCGAGCCCGGGACGATCATCTATAGCGGAGCCACGCAATCAGCCTGCGGCACGGCCTCCAACCAGGTCGGCCCGTTCTATTGCCCGCTGGACGAGAAGATCTACATCGACGCGAGCTTCTTCGACCTGCTCACCCAGCGCTTCGGCGCCGACGACGGAGCGCTCGCGCAGGAGTATGTCGTCGCGCACGAATACGGCCACCACATCCAGAACATCCTCGGCTTGCTCGGCCGGGCGCAGCAGGACCCGCAGGGCGAGACCAGTGGAGCCGTGCGCATCGAGTTGATGGCGGACTGCTTTGCCGGCATGTGGGCCGGGCACGCCTCTAGCACCAAGGACGCGACCGGCACCACCTATCTCAAGCCGCTGACCGAGACCGACATCCGCTCGGCCCTCTCGGCCGCCTCCGCCGTCGGCGACGACCAGATCCAGGAGAAGACGCAGGGCCGGGTCACTCCGGAGTCCTGGACCCACGGCTCCGCCGAAGGGCGTCAGCGCTGGTTCATCCAGGGGATGAAGGCCGGCGACGACATCAACAAGTGCAACACCTTCAACGTCAACGACCCCAACACCCAGGTCGTCAGCTGACCCAGCGCCGATGAGGTCAGGCGATGGGCGTGTCGAGCAGGTAGACGCGCACGGACGTGCCGCGCTTGATGGCGGTCTCCAGCACGGCCCGGTTGGGGTCGGGCAGGTCGTAGAGGCCGCGCCGGGGCAACTCGCGCAGGGCGGCGAGCCGGCGATCGGAGAGCACGGACGCGACCAGTTCGCGGTCGCCGCCGACGATCAGGCCCGGGCCGGGAGGCAGCGCCCCACCGGCAGGCAGTTCGCCTGTCTCATCGATCGGGGCGGCGAGGTCGACAAGGATCCGGGCGGCGTGGTCGGCCACGGCGCCCACCAACTCGTCGGCCTGGTTGTCGCGACGCCGGGCATACCGCTGTTGCGACCAGCCACCGGCCGAGGTGCGCGATTGAACGTAGCGCGTCCCGACCTTGTGCAGCACCAGGCGGCCGGCGCGGACGCGCCCCACGGCATACCCGCCGCGGCGCACCAGGATCAGGCCCAGGGGGTCGTGATCGAAATATTCCAGGCGGGCGACGGCGCCGTCGTCGCCGACGATCCGGTCGGGCCGGCCGGTCGCTGTGGGGCCGCCGTGGCGGTCGGCGAAGCCGGTCAGCCAGCCGGCCAACCGGTCCGCCGCCACTTCGACGGTGCGCGGTGCCACGGGGACACCACCTGCGTTAGATGTTGAAACCAAGGGCACGAAGTTGCTCCCGGCCGTCGTCGGTGATTTTGTCAGGGCCCCATGGTGGCATCCAGACCCAATTGATGCGATACGACGCGACGAGACCGGTCAAAGCTTGATCGGTTTGATCCTCGATCACGTCGGTCAGCGGACAGGCCGCGGACGTCAGGGTCATATCGAGCACAGCATGGTTTTGGACGTCCACGGTGATCCCGTAGACGAGGCCGAGGTCGACGACATTGATCCCGAGCTCGGGGTCCACGACATCGCGCATCGCTTCTTCGACGTCGGCGACATTGGCGGGCAGGGTGTCGGTGTCAGACATGGCACTCCAATTCAGAGATCGATTCCGGTCATGGCCAGCGCATCGGCGAGGGCCATCCAGGGCAGTAGGGCGCACTTGACGCGCGCGGGGTAGCGGGCGACGCCAGCCAGGGCGACGGCGTCGCCGATGACGTCCTCGTCGCCGCGGTCGGCACCCTTGGAGGTCAACATCGCCCGGATGGCGGCGTATTTCTCCCGCGTCGTTGCCACCGCCTCCCCAGTGACCAGGTCGGTGAGCATAGAGGCCGACGCCACCGAGATCGAGCACCCGAGCGCGTCATACGAGACGTCGCTGACGCGGCCATCGTCCAACGCGACGCGCAAGGTCACCTCGTCGCCGCAGGTGGGATTGACGTGATGGGCCTGCGCCGCGAATGGCTCGCGCAGCCCGGCACCCTGGGGGCGCTTGGCGTGCTCGAGGATGAGTTCCTGATAGAGGTCCATCAGTGCGTCACCCCGAAGATGTCCGGCACCCGGTCGAGGACGGCGAAGAAGGTCGCGATCTCCTCGGGGGTGTTGTAGGGCGCGAGGCTGGCGCGGGTCGTCGCCGCAACGCCGAAGCGCCGGTGCAGGGGCCATGCGCAGTGGTGGCCGACGCGGACGGCGACGCCGTGGTCGTCGAGGATCTGGCCGACGTCATGGGCGTGCACGCCGTCGACGACGAAGGAGACCGCTCCCCCGCGATCTTGCAGGTCGTCCGGGCCGACGACGCGTGTCCAGGCGCGCGCGTGGAGTCCGTCGAGGAGCAGGGCCGTCAGGGCGTGCTCGTGGGCGGCCACGCGGCCCATGCCAAGATCGGTCAGGTAGTCGCAGGCGGCGGCCAGGCCGATTGCCTGGGCGGCGTTGGGCACCCCCGCCTCGAACTTCTGCGGGGCTGGGGCATAGGTGGCCCGCTCCATCGTGACGGTCTCGATCATCGAGCCACCGGTGAGAAAGACCGGCATCTCGGCCAGCAACTCCCGGCGGCCCCAGAGCACGCCGATGCCCATCGGGCCGAGCATCTTGTGACCGGAGAACGCCACCAGGTCGACGTCGAGCCCCGCGACATCGATGGGCAGGTGCGGCACGGATTGGCAGGCGTCCAGCACGACCAAGGCCCCGACTGCATGGGCGCGGGCCGCGATCGTGGCAACCGGATTGATCGTCCCGAGCACATTGGACGCGTGCACGATGGCGACAACCTTGGTGCGCTCGGTGACGATCCGGTCGAGATCGCTCAGGTCCAGGCGGCCGGTGTCCGTGACCGGCAGCCACTTGAGCGTCGCGCCGGTGCGCCGCACAAGCTCTTGCCACGGAATGAGATTGGCGTGGTGCTCCATCTCGGTGACGACAATCTCGTCACCCGGACGCAGCAGGAAGCGGTTGCCCGCACCCCCGCCACCGCCGCTTGGTGCATTGGAGAAGGCATAGGCGGCGAGGTTGAGCGACTCGGTCGCGTTCTTCGTGAACACCACTTCGTCCGCGGCCGCGCCGATGAAGCGGGCGATCGTGACGCGGGCGGCTTCATACGCTTCGGTGCCCTCCTCGGAGAGCGCGTGTGCGCCGCGGTGCGGGGCGGCGTTGAGCCGGGTGTACCAGTCCCGCTCGGCGTCGAGCACGGCATACGGCTTCTGCGAGGTGGCTCCGGAGTCGAGGTAGACCAGCGGCCGGTCCTCGCGGACGGTGCGGCCCAAGATCGGGAAATCGGCGCGGATGCGCGCCAGCTCCTGATCGCTGAAGGCGCCCGCGACAGCCGTCGTGGTGGTCGTCATCGGCGGTTCAGACCCCGGCGGTGAGGAAGCGGTCGTAGCCTTCGTTCTCGAGGCGTTCGGCGAGCTCGGGCCCGCCCTCCTCGGCGATGACGCCGTCGACGAAGACGTGCACGAACTCGGGCTTGATATAGCGCAGAATCCGCGTGTAGTGCGTGATCAGCAGGACACCGAGGTCGGTGTTCTCCTGGGCTCGGTTGACGCCCTCGGAGACGACGCGCAGGGCGTCGACGTCGAGGCCGGAGTCGGTCTCGTCGAGCACCGCGAAACGCGGCTTGAGCAACTCCAGCTGGAGGATCTCGTGGCGCTTCTTCTCGCCGCCCGAGAAGCCTTCGTTGACACCGCGCTCGGCGAAGGCGGGGTCCATGCGCAGATTGCCCATGGCCTCCTTGACATCCTTGACCCACGTGCGCAGCTTGGGGGCCTCGCCGTCGACGGCGGTCTTGGCGGTGCGCAGGAAGTTGGACACGGTGATGCCGGGGACCTCCACGGGGTACTGCATGGCCAGGAAGAGCCCCGCCCGAGCGCGCTCGTCGACGCCCATGGCCAGGACGTCCTCGCCGTCGAGAGTGATCGAGCCGCCGGTCACGGTGTACTTGGGGTGGCCGGCGATGGAATAGGCAAGGGTGGACTTGCCGGAGCCATTGGGGCCCATGATCGCGTGCGTCTCGCCGGAGTTGATGGTCAGGTCGACGCCGCGGAGGATTTCCTTCTCGACGTCGTCGGCGGTGATGCTGACGTGCAGGTCGCGAATTTCGAGTGTGGACAAGGGATTTCAGCTCTCGGTGTCGATGACGAAGGATTCAGGAATGGAGATGACCACGTCGCCGTCCTCGATGGCGACGGGGTAGGTCGCCACCGGCACGGTCGCCGGGAGGCAGTCGGGCTCGCCGGTCCGGATGTCGAAGCGCGAGCCGTGCAGCCAGCACTCCAGGTGGCAGCCGTCGAGCTCGCCCTCGGAGAGCGAGACATTGGCGTGCGTGCAGACATCGTCAATCGCATAGACCGCGCCGTCCTCGGCGTGGACGATGGCGATGGCATGCCCGTTGATCTCGGCCTTGACCGGTCCGACCGCCGGGAGTTCATCGAGCCGGCAGACGGTCAGGGGCACGAGTTCCTCGGTGTGGGCCTGCGCGCTCATGCGGTGACCTGCTCGGCCTGGGCGATGGTCGCGAGCTCGGCGTCGATTGCTGTCATCAGGTGGCCGATGACTTCGGGGATGCCGATTCGGCTGACAATGCTGGCGAAGAAGCCGCGCACGACCAGGCGGCGCGCCTCGGTCGCGGTGATCCCCCGCGACTGAAGGTAGAACAACTGCTCGTCGTCGAAGCGCCCTGTCGCAGAGGCGTGTCCGGCCCCCGCGATGTCACCCGTCTCGATCTCGAGGTTGGGGATCGAGTCGGCGCGCGCGCCGTCGGTGAGAATCAGGTTGCGGTTGAGCTCGTACGTGTCGGTGCCTTGCGCCGCCGCGCGGATCAGCACATCGCCCACCCAGACCGTGTGGGCACCGTCGCCCTGGAGCGCGCCCTTGTACTCGACATTGCTGCGGCAGTGCGGCACCGCGTGGTCGACGAAGAGCCGGTGCTCGAGGTGCTGGCCGGCGTCGCAGAAGTAGACGCCGAAGGCCTCGAAGCTGCCGCCCGGGCCGGCATACGACGCATTGGTGTTCAGGCGCACGATGGCGCCGCCGAGGGTGACGGCGATGTGCTTGACGCTGGCGTCGCGCCCGACCACGACGTCGTGCTGGCCGAGGTGGATGCTGCTGTCGTCCCACTCCTGCACGCTGACGACCGTCACGTGCGCACCGTCGCCGGCGACAATGGTCACGATTTCCCCGTATGCCGCCCGGCCCGCATGCCCGAGGATCACCGTCGCGTCCGCGTGGTGACCGACCCGGATGAGCAGGTGGCCGTGCACGAGCGCACCGTCCGCACCGGTCAGGGTGAGCCGGACGGGCTCGGTGAGCTCGGCCTCGGCGGGAATGTCGACGACACCCACCCCACCGCTGTTGGCGGCCGCCACGGCAGCCGCCCGGTCGGCGGGCATGGGTGCGCCCGAGGCCTGCCAGTCGGCGACCGACATCGTGCCCAGCCGCACGCCGGCGGGCAGGGTCTCCTCCCAGTCCAGGCAGTTCCCCGTCGCTTCGTCGGCGAAGAGCTTGCGCAGCCGGTCGACCGGCGTGAAGCGCCACTCCTCCTCGCGGCCCGTGGGCATGGCGAAGTCGGCCACAGCATACGAGCGGGTTCGTTCGGCGCGCGACTGGTCGGGGACGAAGGTCGCCGCGCTATCGGTGTGGGCGACCAATCCGCTTGCGCGAGTGGTCTTTTCAGCCAGAAGGCTCATTTTCGGGGACCTCGTGACGTACGGGAGGAGCGGAGCGGGGGAAGACTTCGCGGGGTCATCTAGCCGACCGCTCCTTCCATTTGCAGTTCGATCAGGCGATTGAGTTCGAGGGCGTACTCCATCGGCAACTCGCGCGCGATCGGCTCGACGAAGCCGCGCACAATCATCGCCATGGCCTCCTGCTCCGAGAGCCCGCGCGACATCAGATAGAACATCTGGTCCTCGCTGACCTTCGAGACGCTCGCCTCGTGGCCCATCTGGACGTCGTCCTCGCGGATGTCGACATAGGGGTAGGTGTCGGAGCGGCTGATCTGGTCCACGAGCAGCGCATCGCAGACGACGCTCGACTTGCTGCCGTGGGCGCCCTCGACGATCTGGATCAGGCCGCGATAGGAGGTGCGTCCGCCGCCGCGCGCGACCGACTTGCTGACGATGGTCGAGGAGGTGTTGGGCGCCGCGTGCACCATCTTGGCGCCGGCGTCCTGGTGCTGGCCCTCGCCCGCGAAGGCGATGGACAGCGTCTCGCCCTTGGCGTGCTCACCGAGCAGGTAACACGCGGGGTACTTCATCGTGACCTTGGATCCGATATTGCCGTCCACCCACTCCATCGTCCCGCCCTCGGCGACCGTGGTGCGTTTGGTGACGAGGTTGTAGACGTTGTTAGACCAGTTCTGGATGGTCGTGTAGCGGACGCGGGCGTTCTTCTTCACCACGATCTCGACGACCGCCGAGTGCAGGCTGTCGGACTTGTAGATGGGCGCTGTGCATCCCTCGACGTAGTGCACATAGGAGCCCTCGTCAGCGATGATGAGCGTCCGCTCGAACTGGCCCATATTCTCGGTGTTGATCCGGAAGTAGGCCTGCAACGGGATGTCGACGTGCACGCCCGGGGGGACATAGATGAACGAGCCACCCGACCATACGGCCGTGTTGAGCGACGCGAACTTGTTGTCGCCGGCCGGGATGACGGAGGTGAAGTATTCGCGGAAAAGGTCTTCGTGCTCGCGCAGCCCGGTGTCGGTGTCGACGAAGATGACCCCTTTTTCCTCCAAATCCTCTCGGATTTGATGGTAAACAACTTCGCTTTCATATTGCGCGGCCACGCCGGCGACGAGGCGCTGCTTCTCGGCCTCGGGGATGCCGAGGCGGTCATAGGTGGTGCGGATGTCCTCGGGCAGTTCCTCCCAGGAGGTGGCCTGCTTCTCGGTGGACTTCACGAAGTACTTGATGTTCTGGAAGTCGATGCCGGTCAGGTCGCTCCCCCACTGCGGCATCGGCTTCTTGTCGAACAGCCGCAGGGCCTTCAGCCGCAGGTCGGTCATCCACTGGGGCTCGTTCTTGCGGCGGGAGATGTCGCGGACGACCTCGTCGTTCAGGCCGCGCCGGGCGGTCGCGCCCGCGTCGTCCCTGTCGGCCCAGCCGTATTCGTAGTGGCCCAGGCCCTTCAGTCCGGGGTTGAGGTCTTCGATGCTCTGCGTCATCGGTCTCTCCGTTCGGTTGGGATGGTGCTGGACGGTGCCGGCTCGGTCGGGATGAAGGTCGTGCAGACGTGGTCGCCGTGCGCGAGGGTGGCGAGGCGCTGGACGTGTACGCCGAGCAGTCGGGAGAAGGCTTCGGCCTCGGCGTCGCAGAACTGCGGGAATTCCGCCGCGACCGACTGCACCGGGCAGTGCCCCTGGCACAACTGGATGCCAGTCAACGGAGCAGCCGCTCCCGGCAGGCCGATCGGCCGGGCGCTCGCGTCGAAGCCGTCGCGGGTCAGCGCACTGACGAGGGCGTCGACGCGCTCACCCGTGCCCTCCAGGTCGGCCAACTCGACGGCATACCCCTTCTCCAGCTTCGCGATTCGAGCGCGGGCGAAGGAGGCGACGGCGACAGGCCCGGCGGTCTCGGCGAGGAAGGTCAGCGCCTCGCTCGCGAGGTGGCCGTAGTCGCTGGTCAGTGCCTCGTGGCCGCTGTCGGAGACGACGTATGCCCGTGCCGGTCGCCCGCGACCGCGGCGCGGCCCGAGGTCGTCGCGGACCTCGATCAAACCCGCCTCGAGCAGGCCGTCGACCTGGCGACGGACGGCGGTGTCGCTGATCCCGAGGAGGGTGGCGAGGCGAGTCGTGGTCACGGGCGCATGACGGCTGATGGCGCGCAGCACTCGTCCACGGGCCCCGGCCTCGGGGGCCACGGGCACGCTGGCATGGTGCGCTGCCGTCATGCCTTGAATAACCACACACCCATGTTAGGTATTTCCCCGCGGCGTGTCTAAGGAAGGTAACCCTAAGTGTCGCTGTCGTGGACGCGGTCAGTTCGGCGTCACCCGCAGGAGGTGCGCGCCTTGACCGTCTTGAAGCAGGTAGATCGCCCCGTCCGGGCCCTGCTCGACCTCGCGAATGCGGGCGTTCATCGGCCACTGATCGCCTTTGGTCGCCGTCGTCTCGTCGAGGTCGACGCGGATCAGGGCCTGGCCGGAGAGGGCACCGACGAAGGCATCGCCGCGCCACTGCGGGAAGAGCGGGCCGGAGTAGATCATCAGGCTGCCGGGTGAGATCGAGGGATTCCACCAGACTTTGGGCGCCTCGAAACCGTCGCCAGCCCGGTGGTCGGGGATGTCCTGGCCGCTGTAGTGCGAGCCATTGGAGGCCGCGGGCCAGCCGTAGTTCGCGCCCGCCCGGATGAGGTTGATCTCGTCGCCGCCCATGGGGCCCATCTCGGACTCCCAGAGGTTCCCGGCGGCATCGAAGGCGATCCCGAGCGGATTGCGGTGACCGTAGCTGTAGATCTCGTCTGCCGGAGACCCCTTGTCTACGAACGGGTTTCCCGGTGCCGGCGCGCCGTCGAGAGTGAGGCGGACGGTCTTGCCGAGGGTGGTGCCCAGGTCCTGGGCGGGGTCGAACTTCTGCCGTTCACCGCTGGTGACGAACAGGAAGCGCTTGTCGGGACTGATCGCCAGCCGGTGGCCGAAGTGGCCGCTGCCGCTGGTTTTGGGCTGTTGGCGCCAGATCACCGTCAGACCCTCCAGGCGGGCCCGGTCGCCGTCGAGGACGAGTCTGGCCCGGCCCACGGCCGCGCCGGTGCCCCCGTCGCCGGCTTCCGCCCAGCTCAGATAGACCCGCTGAGTCTTTGCGAAGTCCGGGCCGACGAGGACATCGCCGAGCCCACCCTGGCCTTCGGCCACGACCTTGGGCGTCCCACTGACCTCGATCCGCTTGCCGGAGTCCAGGTTGCGAATCGACAAGGCGCCGTCTCGCTCGGTCACCAGCAGGCGCGAGGAGTCGGGCAGGAAGGTCATCGCCCACGGCTCGTCGTAGGTCGCGATCTCGGTCACCCGGAACGGCAAGGTGCTGGACGACGCCATCGACGACGACGCCACCGTCGGCGATGCGGTCGGGGAACTCGGGGTGCAGGCCGCGACACCGAGCGCCACGAGAGCGGCGGGCAGGAGGCGAGCGCACGGCATACGGGCACGGTAACCCGGTGGGCTGGGCGGGGACCGGGCCGGCGAGCGGCCAAACCAGCCGGTGCAGGGTGCGACCGCCGCGATGTCGGCGAACCGGCCCGGCATACACTCCCCGGGTGTCCGCAGTCGAGGTCTCCGACGTCCACAAGTCGTATGGCGCGACGCAGGCCTTGGACGGCGCGACCTGGTCGGCTGGGGGCGGCCGGGTCACCGCGGTGCTCGGCCCGAACGGCGCCGGCAAGTCGACGACGATCGAGTGCTTGCAGGGTTTGCAGCGCCCCGATTCGGGGTCGGTGCGGGTGCTGGGTGTCGATCCTTGGGGAGCCGACGCCGAGCACCGGGCACGCGTTGGGCTGATGCTGCAGGACGGCGGCCTGCCCACGATGGTCAAGCCCCTGCCGCTGCTTCGGCATCTGGCCGCCCTCTACGCCGATCCCGCCGACGCGTCGAGGCTCGCCGCCCGTCTCGGCATCGACGGGTTCGCCGGCACGATCACCCGACGGCTCTCGGGCGGGCAGCGTCAGCGGGTGGCGCTCGCGGCGGCCCTCATCGGCCGGCCGGATGTGCTCTTCCTGGACGAACCGACCGCGGGCCTGGATCCGCATACACGTCTAGAGGTGTGGGACATCGTGCGCGAGGAGGCGGACCGCGGCGTCACCGTCGTGCTGGCCACGCACTCCTTCGAGGAGGCCGAACGGGTGGCCGACGACCTCGTCATCATCAGCCACGGTCGGGTCCGGGCCGCAGGCACGCGGGCAGAGGTCGAAGGTGAGGACACCTTGGAACGCGTCTACTTCAGCCTGACGTCGGGTGCTCAGCGGTGAGCACGTCGAGGGATCGCGCGGCGCCGGCGGGTCGGCGCGTGCGCCGGCAGGCGGGCTTCGAGGCCGGGATCCTGTTGCGCAATGGCGAACAGTTGTTGGTGGCGATCATCCTGCCGGTTTTGGCCCTGGTCGGCCTGCAGGTGGCGAATGTGCCCGACCTCGGGACAAACCGGATCGCCCTCGTCGCGCCGGGCGTGCTGGCGCTGGCCGTGGCGTCGACGGCGTTCACAGGGCAGGCGATCTCTTCTGCCTTCGACCGGCGCAATGGGGTGCTGCGGTTGCTCGGGACCACGCCGCTGGGACGTGGCGGGCTTGTGGGCGGCAAGATGATCGCGACGTCGGCAGTGCTGGCGATCCACCTGGTGGTCCTGGCGATCATGGCCGCGCTCTTCGGGTGGCGACCGATGGCCGGCGGAATCCTGCCCGGGTTGGTGACGATCGTGCTGGGCGAGGCATGCTTCGTGGCGCTCGCTCTGGCGGTGGCGGGCCGGATGCGGGCGGAAGCCGTTCTGGCAGTGGCAAATCTGCTCTGGGTGCTCTTCCTCGGGCTCGGTCTGCTCTTGCCCACGGGGGTGTTACCGTCGGCGATGGCCGTGGTCGCCCGCATCCTGCCATCGGGCGCCCTCGGGGACGGCTTGCGCTCGGCGTTCGCGAACGGTCACTGGCCGATCGCGTGCTGGGGGGTGCTGATTGTCTGGCTTGCCCTCGGGGCCGCCGTCACCGCCCGCACCTTCCGCTGGTCCGACTGACTCTCGACGTAAGGCGGGCGTAATCGGTTGAGGTGAGCGGGCGGCATACGCTCCGAATATGCGGACTTCCCGTAGGGACGCGTGGGCAGGCATCTCGGCGGTCGCCGCCGGCGCTGGTGTCGGCCACCTCGTGGCCTCGATCATCGCGCCCGATGCCTCCCCGGTCTTGGCGATCGGCTCGGCCATCATCGACGCCGCGCCGACGCCGCTGAAGGAGTTCGCCGTGCGGTGGCTGGGGACTGCCGACAAGCCCGTGCTCGTCGCGGGGGTGGCGCTTGGGGCGTTGGCCTTCGGGGCTGTAGCAGGGGTGTTGCAACGGCGTGGTCTCGGGATCTGGCTGATCCTCGTGCTGGCGGCCACGTGCGCTTGGGCGACGACGACGCGCCCGTCGAGTGGCAGCTATGCGATCGTGCCGAGCCTGCTGGCCGGGCTGATCGGCATGGCCGTACTGACCGGGCTGACCGGCCGGGCCGACGGCCGCGAACCTCCCGCTGCTCCATCGACTGCCGCCGCGGCCCTCGATCGCCGCACAACTATCGGGTCGGCGCTCGCCGTCGCAGGCGGACTGGTCGCCGGGGGTGTGGGTGTCCTTCGCAACGGCAGCGCGCTGCCCGCGGACGCGGTGACGGCCCTCCCCCGTTCGGCCACCCCACTGCCGCCGCTGGCTGTCGGGCTGGAGCAGACCACCCCCGGATTGACGGCTTTTCGGACACCGGTGGCCGATTTCTACCGGATCGACACCGCCTTGGCCATCCCCCGCGTCTCGCTCCCAGACTGGCGGCTGACGATCGACGGCGACGTCGATGCGCCCTATGACTTGACGTATGCCGATCTGCTCGCCTTGCCCATGATGGAGGCGGACATCACGCTCAACTGCGTCAGCAATCCGGTCGGCGGTGACTACATCGGCTCCACCCGATGGCTCGGCGTGCCCGTGCGCGATGTCTTGCGACGGGCCAGAATTCGCGCGTCAGCCGATCAGATCCTGAGCACCTCGGTGGACGGGATGACCATCTCGACGCCGGTCGACGCATTGCTCGACGACCGTGGCGCGCTGCTTGCGGTCGCCATGGACGGACGGCCGCTCACCCCCATGCACGGCTATCCGGTGCGGCTGGTGACGCCCGGCCTATATGGCTACGTCGGTGCCACGAAGTGGCTGACCCGGCTCACCGCGACGACCTACGCCGCCCAGCAGGCCTACTGGACCGAGCGCGGCTGGGCCGAGCGCGCGGAGGTCCAGACGCAGGCGCGAATCGACCTACCGCGTGACCGTCGAGTTGCGGCCGGCCCGGTCGTGATCGCCGGGGTCGCCTGGTCCCAAGCGCGACAAGGGATTTCACGCGTCGAGGTGCGCGTCGACGACGGGGACTGGGTCGAAGCCGACCTCGGCCCGGACGCCGGCGGGCACTATTGGCGGCAGTGGCGAACGACATGGAAGGCGACGGCGAGCGGGCGGCATACGGTCACGGTACGGGCGGTCGACGGCACGGGCGCCGCACAGACCGACCAGGTCGCCGATCCCTTCCCCTCTGGCGCAACCGGGCTGCACACCCTCGACGTCGAGGTGGACTGACCCTCGCCGCCAGTGGCAGCCGTGCCAGGCTGGCGCCCATGTCGCGCGCAACCGAGGCCGAGTCGATCGCCGAGTTCTGGCGCTGGTGGACGACAACCGGGGGGGCCACGGTCGCCTCGGCGATCGAAGGCAAGCGTCCCGCTGCCATCGCGGGAGAAGTGTCCGCGCAGGTCCACGCCCTGCACCCGGACCTCGCGTGGGAAACCGCGGCCGGGGATCTCACCAGGCACCTGCTCGTCGTCACTGCCGCGGGTGACGGCGCCGTGCGCGCTCTCGCGCGCCGCTGGCTGCTAGCCGCCCCGGCCAGCGACGACACCTGGTCGTATGCCGATCTGCGGCAGCCGCTGCTCGACCCCGGCACTGGCTCGCTCGTCGTCGCCGGCGAGGACATCGACTTCGCTCGGACCGTCGTCGGCGCGCGTGCCGTTGGCAACCATCTCGACGTGACCGTTCAGCACCCCGCCTTTGCCGCTCTCGGGGAGGACGATCGGCTCCAGGCGGCCTATCTCGTCCTGGACGCAGTCGCTGGCGAGGAAGCCGTCGAGTGCTGGCTCGGTGAGATCGCCGCCTCGACGATCGCGCCATTGGACGCCTTCCCCGTCCAACACCTGGGCGTCTTTGTGCGCACCTTCGCCCGCGAGCGGCAAGACGACGAGGGCAATCCGCAGTGGGTGCTGCTCCGTGGCACCGGGCCGGCCGGCCCCGTGATGGCGCTCGCGCTCTCGACCTTGTCGTGCGTCATCGCCCCGCTCTTCGACACGCACGTCGCCATCGACCTGCCGTATGCCGGTCGCACCGCCGAAGAGCTGCCGGATCCCCTTGCGCTGGAGTCACTTCGCACGATTGAGGATCGCTTGGTCGACCGCCTCGGGGCCGCCGGGCTCCTGGTTGCCGCCGAGACGAGCGCCGGCGTGCGTCGCCTGCACTTCTACGTCGAGACCGATGGCGCCGGCGCCGGGCTGCTGGCCGCCCAAGCCGACAGTTGGGGGGACGGCACGGCCGACGTCACCGTCACGGCCGATCCCGGCTGGGGCGAAGTGGCGCACTTGCGCTCCTGACCGGCTCCGAAAGCGCGTGAGCATCGACGCTCGCCGGGTCGCTACGGCCGCGTGAGCGCTGACTGTGTCCCGGTGGGACCACGATGTGCCGTACACTTGTTTCATCGGCCCGACCAGTTCTGCCGCGGGCTGCTTCGTCTTCTCGATTGCCATTGCTGCTGCGGACCACGACGTCCTCGCCGGGCAGAACGACTCGTTCCGAGACTCATTGGAGTACCTCTTCGGTGTCCCCTGACACGACCTTCGGCGCGCTCGGCGTGCCCGCATCCCTGATCGCCGTCCTCGCGGAGCGCGGCATCACCTCCCCGACCCCCATCCAGACCGCGACCCTGCCCGACTCCCTCGCCGGGCGCGACGTCCTTGGCCGCGGCCGCACCGGCTCCGGCAAGACCTACGCCTTCCTGCTGCCGCTCGTCGCCCGCCTGAGCGTCTCCACCTCCCGCCGGATGCCGTCGCGCCCCCGCGCGCTGATCCTCGCCCCGACCCGTGAGCTGGTCGCCCAGATCGAGGAGTCGCTCGCGCCACTGGCCAAGGCGGCCCGGCTCACGTCACGCACCGTTTTCGGCGGCGTCGGCCAGAGCCCGCAGGTCACCGCCCTGCGCGCCGGCGTCGACATCGTCATCGCCTGCCCCGGCCGACTCGAGGACCTCATCGGCCAGGGCCATGTCAGCCTCGATGCCATCGAGATCACCATCCTCGATGAGGCCGACCACATGGCTGACCTCGGCTTCCTCCCCGTCGTGCGCCGTCTGCTCGACCGCACGCCGCGGACCGGTCAGCGCATGCTCTTCTCCGCGACCCTGGACGCCGGCATCGACGTCCTCGCCAAGCGCTATCTGACCAAACCCGTGACGCACCAAGCGGATTCGGCGCAGTCCCCCGTCGCCGAGATGGATCACCACGTCCTGCACGTGGCTGCGGACGCGCACTTCCCCGTGCTCAAGGACCTCACCGCTGCGCCCGGGCGCACGATTGTCTTCACCCGGACCAAGCACCGCGCCAAGAAGCTCGCCCGTCAGCTCAATGCCGCCGGGGTGCCAGCCGTCGAGTTGCACGGCAACCTCTCGCAGAACGCCCGGACGCGCACGATGGATGCCTTCCACAGCGGGGCCGCTGAGACGCTTGTGGCCACGGATATCGCCGCCCGCGGCATCCACGTCGACGATGTCGGCCTGGTCATCCACGCCGACCCGCCGGTCGAGCACAAGGCCTATCTGCACCGCTCCGGCCGCACGGCGCGCGCCGGCAACTCGGGCACGGTCGTGACCATGATGCTCGACGAGCAGCGCGCCGAAGTCCGCGACCTGACCCGCAAGGCCGGCATTCGACCGACCACGACCCGCGTTGACGCGACCCACCCGCTGCTGCAGTCCCTCGCGCCCGGCGACCGCACCCTGCCCGGCCCGTATGTCGCCGACACACCTGCGCCGGCCGCCCGCCCCTCGCGTGGGGGTCAGCCGAGCAAACGCCGCTCCGCCGGGGGCCCCGGCCGACGCGGCGACAACGCTTCCGCAGGGGCGTCCAGCAGGCGGGGCGAGGTCGCCTCCCAGGACCGGCGCGCCCAGGGCGCCAGCCCGGGGCGCGGTGACGGGAACGCCCAGAACTGGGCGGGCGATCGGCATACGCCCTCGGGTTCTGCCCCGGGACGCCGCTCGCGACCATCCGTTGGGACGTCAAACGGTCGTCCTGGCGGGGGCGCGGCCGGTTTCTCAGCCGGCACCCGCGTGGGCTCTCGCGGCGGTCGCTGAACGAGGCCGAGCCAGACGGCTGCACGTCCGAGTCGGATCCGATCAGCGGCGCTGCGATCGGTAGTACTCGATCAAGGCGCGGGTGCTCGGGTCCTGAGCAGCCAAGGCCTCGTCGTCCTTGCTGATCGCCGGCGCGATCTGCATCGCCAGTTGCTTGCCGAGTTCGACACCCCATTGGTCGAAGGAGTCGATGCCCCAGGCGATGCCCTGGACAAAGGTGATGTGCTCATAGAGCGCGATCAACTGCCCGACAACCGAGGGCGTCAGAGCCGGGGCCATGATCGAGGTCGTGGGCCGGTTGCCCGGGAAGACCCGCGCCGACACGATCGCCTCCGGCGTGCCCTCGGCGCGGACTTCTTCCTCGGTCTTACCGAAGGCCAGCGCCTTGGTCTGGGCGAAGAAGTTGGCGAGGAACAACTCGTGGACGTCTTGATCGCCGTCCTTGACCGGGTGCGCGGTGTTCGCCAGGGCGATGAAGTCGCAGGGGATCACCTGCGTGCCTTGGTGGATCAACTGGTAGAAGGCGTGCTGGCCGTTGGTCCCCGGTTCGCCCCAGAAGACCTCGCCGGTGTCGACGCTGACGGGTGAGCCGTCGGTGCGCACCCGCTTGCCGTTCGACTCCATCGTCAGTTGCTGCAGGTAGGCCGCGAACCGGTGGAGATACTGCGCATACGGCAGCACGGCGTGGCTCTTGGCGTGGAAGAAGTCGACATACCAGACGTTGAGCATCCCCATCAGGACCGGGACATTGTCCGCGAAGGGCGTCTCGACGAAGTGCCGGTCGACGGCATGGAAGCCGCTGAGGAAGTCGGCGAAATTCTCCTTGCCGATCGCGACGGCGACGGCGGTTCCGACGGCCGAGTCGACCGAATAGCGGCCGCCGACCCAGTCCCAGAAGCCGAAGGCATTGGCCGGGTCGATACCGAACGCCGCGACCTTGTCCAGGGCCGTCGACACGGCGACGAAGTGCTTGGCCACTGCGCCCGTCCGGGTCTCGTCGGTGTCCTCGATCGCCCCCTGCTCCACGAGAGCGTTCCAGAGCCAGGCCCGCGCCATCCGCGCATTCGTCAACGTCTCCAAGGTGGTGAAGGTCTTGGAGGCAACGATGAAGAGGGTGGTCTCGGGGTCGAGGTCGGCGACCTTCTCGGCGAGATCGGTGGGGTCGATATTGGAGACGAAGCGACACGAAATGCTCTCCAGCACATAGGGCTTGAGGGCTTCGTAGACCATGACCGGCCCGAGGTCGGAGCCACCGATCCCGATATTGACGACCGTCTCGATGGGCCGGCCGGTGACGCCGACCCATTCCCCGTCGCGGACCTTGTCGGCGAAGGCGTAGATCTTCTCCAGGACCGCATGGACCTCGGCAACGACCTCGACGTCATCCACGACGAGTTCGTCGCCAGCCGGGCGCCGCAAGGCCGTATGCAGCACCGACCGGTTCTCGGTGACATTGATCCGATCGCCTCGGAACATCGCCTCCCGCCGCTCGGCCAACCCCATCTGCTCCGCGACCGCGACCAAGGCGTCCTTGATCTGGGCGTCGAAGAGGTTCTTGGACAGGTCGACGTGGAGGTCGGCGCACGCGAATGAGAAGGTACGCGCGCGCTCTGGGTCGGCGTCGAAGGCGGCCCGCAGGTCCGGGTGGTATCCGGCATATAGCTCGTTCAGCGTTGCCCAGGCACCAGTGGCGGTGGCGTCGGTGATCGTCATACCGGTAACAGTAGTGAGAAGCGGTGACGCTCGTCAGGTCCCGATCCGCCGGGCGAGCCTGTGGATAACTCCAGCCCGTTGTCGGCGTCGAGGCCGCGGGCTGCCCGTCCTACTGGGTCATCGACCCGGACCATCCCTCGATCATCGCCTGGGACCTGCTTGACGGCACGTATGCCGAGACCGCCCACGCCCACCGTGACGAGATCTTCCGGGTGACGGCACCCTTCGCCCTCGAGCTGGTCCCGAACGACCTGGTGGCGTGAGCCACCGCACGCCGCTCCCGGCGCAATGGCCGAGCGCAGCCCGGGTTAGCCTGATTGCCGTGACCACGCTCGGCCAGGCAGCACCTCCAACCACCCGGACCGATCGGGCGACGACCCACCCGTGGCTGCGTCCGATCCTGCTGGCCAATCTCGTGGTCGAGGTGCTCATCGTCGTCACCGGCGGCTTGGTCCGCCTGACCGGCAGCGGGCTGGGCTGCCCCAGCTGGCCGCAGTGCGTCCCTGGGTCTTATGTGCCGGTCGAGCACCAGGCCCAGGGCTTTCATAAGTACATCGAGTTCGGCAACCGCACATTGACCGGCCTGGTCAGCATCGCCGCGATCGCGGCGCTCGTCGCCGTGTGGCGCTGGTCCGACCGGCGGCGCGCCCTCGTCCTACCCGCCGGCCTGGTTCTCGGTGGCGTCGCTGTCCAAGCCGTTCTCGGCGGGATCACCGTCCGGACCGGCCTGAACCCGGCGACCGTCGCCGCGCATTTCCTTGTCTCGATGACCCTGGTGGCCGCGGCGGCCTCTGCGTATGCCGAGTCCGCGCTCCCCGGCGGCCCGCGCGTGCCGAGCGTGCCGGCGATCGTGCGCACCACGGCATACGCCACCATCGCCCTCGGCGCGGTGGTGCTGGCCTTGGGCACGATCGTCACCGGATCCGGCCCGCACTCCGGCGATGCAGACGAGCCGGCGCGCTTTGGCTTCGACCCGCGCACCATCTCCTGGCTGCACGCCGACGCGGTCATGCTCTTCACCGGCCTCGTCGTCGCCATGGTGCTCGCCACGCATCTGCGCTCCACCTCGTCCAGACCGCGCGATGCGTGGCGGTCAGTGCTGCTGATCACCCTCGCCCAGGGCGTCGTCGGCTATGCGCAGTACCTGACGAAGCTGCCCGTAGCGCTGGTACTGATCCACATGCTCCTGGCCACGCTCCTGGTCATCGGGTTGACGTATGGCGCCTACTCCCTCACCGAGCCCGGCAACCAGTCCGACTGACGCAGACAATTCCCGTGATACGCGTGCTGGCATTGATTCGCCGCCCGACTCTCCCGGTCATCTAGTCCTTGACCGGAAGCAGGTATGCGCGATGGCGAAGTCACCGGCACCAGCACGCCCGAATGTCCGAACCGCCCTACGCACGCGCGCTCGGACAAGTTGGGCGACGGGGGTCCCTCAGCCGATCGCCAGATAGAGCAGCGGGTCGAGGGCGACGGCGAGGAAGAGCACGGTCACATAGGTGATCGAGAAGTGGAAGAGCCGCATCGGCTTCATCACGGCCATCGAGGCGCCGGCGCGGGCCGCGCGAAGCAGGCGGTGGGCCTCGGCAAGGAAGAGTCCGCCAACGGCAACTGCGGCGACGGCGTAGAGCCAGCCCATGGGTGCGACCGGGATGAGCGTCAGGGAGACCAGGACCATCACCCACGAGTAGGCGACGATCTGCCTGCCGACGACCACATTGCTCTCGACGACCGGGAGCATCGGCACCCCGGCCGTGGCGTAGTCGTCCTTGAACCGCATCGACAGTGGCCAGTAGTGCGGCGGGGTCCAGAAGAAGATGATCAGAAAAAGCACGACCGCTGGCCAGCCGACCGAACCGGTGACAGCCGACCAACCGATCAACACCGGCATACAGCCAGCCGCGCCACCCCAAACGATGTTCTGCGCGGTCCGGCGTTTGAGGATCATCGTGTAGCCCACGGCGTAGAGCACGATCGCGCCGAGCGAAAGGGCGGCTGACAGCGGATTGACGAGCAGCGCGAACCAGGCCGTCGACATCACGGCGAGTGCGGTCGCAAACACAACGGCCGCTCGCGGGGTCACCGCCCCCGTGACGAGGGGCCGGTTGGATGTGCGGCCCATGTGCGCGTCGATGTCGCGGTCGTAGACCATGTTGTAGGCGTTGGCCGATCCCGCGCTGAGCGTTCCGCCCACCAAGGTGACCAGCACCAGCCACCACGACGGCACCCCCCGCTGCGCGAGAAACATCGTGGGAACCGTTGTGACAAGCAGCAATTCGATGATGCGCGGCTTCGTCAAGGCGACGTATGCCGCGAGCGTGCGTCGCCACGACGGGGCCGGCGCGGCGAACGCGGGCGTCGAGTCGAGCGTGGTCACGGAGAAACCTTCGCAGAGGGAGTGCCGGCTTCCGGCAAGTCCGTGCAGTCTATCCACCGACCATCGGGCGACGTACGTCACACGCACACTAGGCTGCATACGTTCATGCCTGATGGCCTGCCCAAGGAAAGGTTCCCCGTGATCGCAACGTCGACCACCCCGGCTTCCAAGCGCTCCCCCAAGGCGCCGCCCGCTCGCTCCGTCCCGGCGCCGAAGGCGAAGAAGGCCGGGTGGTCCGACGTCGATATCCGCGCCGTCGACACGGCGCGCGTCCTCGCGGCCGACGCCGTCCAGAAGACGGGCAACGGCCACCCGGGCACCGCGATGAGCCTGGCCCCGGCGGCGTACTTGCTCTACCACAACGTCATGCGCATCGACCCGGCCGACCCCCATTGGCTCGGGCGCGACCGCTTCGTCCTCTCCTGCGGGCACTCCAGCCTCACGCAGTACATCCAGCTCTACCTTTCGGGCTACGGCCTCGAACTCGACGACCTCAAGGCGCTGCGCACCTGGGGGTCGTTGACCCCCGGCCACCCCGAGGTTGGCCACACAACGGGGGTCGAGATCACCACCGGTCCACTCGGCTCCGGCCTCGCGTCGTCCGTCGGCATGGCGATGGCCCAGCGCCGTCAGCGCGGCATGTTCGACCCGAACGCCAAGAAGGGCTCCAGCCCCTTCGACCACCACATCTGGGTGCTCGCCAGCGACGGCGACATCATGGAAGGTGTCACCCACGAGGCCAGCGCCCTCGCCGGTCACCAGGAACTGGGCAATCTGACCGTCATCTACGACCAGAACACCATCTCGATCGAGGACAAGACCGAGATCTCCTTCTCCGAGGACGTGGGCAAGCGCTACGAGGCTTACGGCTGGAATGTCGAGACGATCAACTGGCGCGGCGACGGCAACGGCTCAACCTATGTCGAAGATGTCGACGCGCTTCTCGCCGCGTGCGAGCGCAGCCGGAGCGCGAGCAGGCCGACGCTGATCATCTTGCGCACGATCATCGCCTGGCCCTCGCCGACCAAGCAGGACACCGGCAAGTCCCACGGCTCAGCTCTCGGCGACGCCGAGATTGCCGGTCTGAAGGAGGCGTTGGGCTTCGACCCGAAGAAGACCTTCGAGGTCGGGCGCGACGTGATCACGCATACGCGCCGGTCGCTCAAGGAGCGGGCTAAGGCCGCCAAGAAAGAGTGGGACGTCGACTACAAGGCGTGGCGCAAGGCGAATGCGGACGGCGCAGCCCTCCTCGACCGGCTGGTGGCAAAGGAACTACCGGCCGGCCTGGACAAGGCGGTGCCGAGCTTCCCCGCCGATGCCAAGGGTCTGGCGACGCGCGCCGCGTCCGGCAAGGTCCTGACGGCGCTCGCTGATGTCGTGCCCGAGTTGTGGGGCGGCTCGGCCGACCTCGCCGAGTCCAACAACACCACGATGGACGGCCAGCCGTCCTTCATTCCCACGGGCAAGCAGACGCGGGAGTGGTCGGGCGGTCCGTATGGACGCACGCTCCACTTCGGCATCCGCGAGTTCGGAATGGGTCTGATCCTCAACGGCATCGCCCTGCAAGGATTGACCCGCCCGTATGGTGGCACCTTCCTCGTCTTCTCCGACTACATGCGCGCCGCCGCGCGCCTGGCCGCGATCCAGCAGCTCGGCGTGACCTTCGTCTGGACGCACGATTCGATCGGCCTTGGCGAAGACGGCCCGACGCACCAGCCGATCGAGCACCTCGCGGCGCTGCGGGTGATTCCGGACTTCGATGTCGTCCGGCCGGCCGACGCCAACGAGACCGCTGCCGCCTGGGTGGCCATCCTGCGCAATGACCGCCCGGCCGGCTTGTGCCTGAGCCGGCAGGCTCTGCCGACCCAGGACCCCAAGGTCGCGAAGATCGCCAATGTCGCCAAGGGCGCGTACATCCTGCGCGAAGCCTCCACCGGCACCCCGGACGTGATCCTGATTGCTACCGGCTCCGAGGTCGGGTTGGCCATGAGCGCAGCCGAGGCCCTGGAGAAGGGCAAGATCGCCACGCGGGTGGTGTCGATGCCGTGCCGGGAATGGTTCGAGCGCCAGTCAAAGTCCTACCAGGAGAAGGTCCTTCCCACGGCGGTCAAGGCGCGTGTCAGCGTCGAGGCCGGTGTGCCGATGGGCTGGCGTGAACTGGTCGGCGACGCCGGCGAGATCATCGCGATTGACCACTTCGGGGCGTCAGCAGATGCAGCGACCCTCTTCCGCGAGTTCGGCTTCACCCCCGAGAAGGTGGTTGCGGCCGCCAAGAAGTCCCTCAAGGCGGCGGCCGCCGGTCGCGGCCCACAGGTTCCCCCGCCCAGCGCGGGCATGGTCGACACCCCCGATTCGGCCAACTAGTCCACGACGAGCACACGGAGCGAAACCATGAGTGACAACGCGAACCTCAAGGCCCTCACCGACGCGGGAGTGTCGGTTTGGCTCGATGACCTCTCTCGCGAGCGGCTGACGTCGGGCAATCTGAAGGACGTCATGGAGCACAGCGGGGTGGTGGGCGTGACCACCAACCCTTCGATCTTCCAGGCGGCGCTCTCCAATGGCGACTCGTATGCCGCCCAGGTCGCGGAACTGGCGCAGGCCGGATCCTCGGTCGACGACGCCGTCTTCGCGATCACCACGACCGATGTTCGCGACGCCTGCGATGTCATGCGGCCCATCTATGACGCGACCAGCGGCCAGGACGGCCGGGTCTCGATCGAGGTCGACCCTCGCTTGGCGCACGAGACCCAGGCGACTATCGACCAGGCAATCCAACTCTTCGACGCCGTCGACCGGCCGAATGTGATGATCAAGATCCCGGGCACCGAGGCCGGCCTGCCCGCGATCACCGAGGTCATCAGCCGGGGCGTCAGTGTCAATGTCACCTTGATCTTCAGCCTGGAGCGCTATCGCGAGGTGATGAATGCCTACATCAGTGGGCTGGAGAAGGCCCGTGAGTCCGGGGTCGACCTCGCGACGATCCACTCCGTCGCGAGCTTCTTCGTTTCCCGGGTCGACACCGAGATCGACAAGCGCCTCGATGCCATCGGCACCGCCGAGGCCACGGCGCTCAGGGGCCAGGCGGCCGTCGCCAACGCGCGGCTCGCCTACCAGGCCTACGAGGAGGTCTTCTCGACCGCCCGCTGGGAGAGCCTGGCCGCGGACGGCGCGCACAAGCAGCGTCCGCTTTGGGCCTCGACGGGCGTGAAGAACCCCGACTACTCCGACACCCTCTATGTCACCGACCTGGTCGCGGCGAACACCGTCAACACCATGCCGGAGAAGACGCTCAATGCCGTCATCGACCACGGCAATATCTCCGGCGACCAGGTGACCGGGCATTACGCTGACGCCGCGCAGGTGCTCGACGCCATTGCCGGCCAAGGCATCTCCTATGCCGACGTCACGCAGGTGCTCGAGGACGAAGGCGTCGCCAAGTTCGAGGAGGCCTGGGGGTCGCTGCTCACGGACCTGCAGGCGGCCCTGGACGCGGCCAAGTAGATTCCACGAGAAGCCAACCAAGCACCATACGGAAAGGCAGTCGATGGCTCCCGCGCGAGTCGCTCCAGGAATCAACCCCCTCCGAGACCCGCGCGACAAGCGCCTGCCTCGGATCGCCGGGCCCAGCGCTCTGGTCCTCTTCGGAGTCACCGGAGATCTCGCGACCAAGAAGCTGATGCCGGCGATCTACGACCTTGCCAATCGCGGGTTGCTGCCGCCCGGCTTCTCGCTGGTCGGTTTCGCCCGCCGGGACTGGGCCGATCAGGACTTCGGCAAGATCGTCTATGAGGCGATCAAGGCCCGGTCGCGGACGCCTTTCCGTGAGGAGGTGTGGCGCTCGCTCGCCGAGGGCATCCGCTTCGTGCCGGGCACCTTCGACGACGACAGCGCCTTCGACTTGTTGGCGGCGACCTTGGCCGAGCTGGACGAGATGCGCGGAACCGGTGGCAACACCGCCTTCTACCTCTCGATCCCGCCGGGCTTCTTCTCGACCGTGTGCCAGCAACTCGAGCGCGCGGGGCTGTCCACCCCGCGCGCCGGGTCGTGGCGCCGGGTGGTCATCGAGAAACCCTTCGGGCACGACCTGACGAGTGCCCGGGAACTGAACCGGATCGTCGAGAGCGTCTTCCCGCCGGACGCGGTCTTCCGCATCGACCACTATCTCGGCAAGGAGACGGTGCAGAACCTCTTGGCGCTGCGCTTCGCCAACCAGATCTTCGAGCCGGTCTGGAACTCCAATTACGTCGACCACGTGCAGATCACGATGGCCGAGGACATCGGCATCGGCGCGCGGGCCGGCTACTACGACGGCATCGGTGCCGCGCGCGATGTCATCCAGAACCACCTCCTCCAGCTGCTCGCCCTGACCGCGATGGAGGAGCCGGTCTCCTTCGACGCCAGTGGCCTGCGCCTGGAGAAGGAGAAGGTGCTCGGCGCGGTCCGCATCCCCAAAGACCTCTCGAGCGGCACCGCGCGCGGGCAGTATGCCGCGGGCTGGCAGGGCGGCGAGCAGGTCGTCGGCTATCTCCAGGAGAAGGGCGTGCCCACCACGTCCACCACTGAGACGTATGCTGCGGTCCGCCTTGACATCGAGACCAGGCGCTGGGCCGGGGTGCCCTTCTATCTGCGCACTGGCAAGCGCCTGGGGAAGCGGGTCACCGAAATCGCGGTCGTCTTCAAGAAGGCTCCGCACCTGCCCTTCGACGACACCGCGACCGAGGAGCTGGGTCAGAACGCCGTGGTCATCCGGGTCCAGCCCGATGAGGGCGTGACCCTGCGGTTCGGGGCCAAGGTCCCCGGTGCGCAGATGGAGGTGCGCGATGTGACCATGGACTTCGGCTATGGCCGCGCCTTCACCGAGTCCTCCCCCGAGGCGTATGAGCGCCTCATCCTCGATGTGCTGCTCGGCGAGCCCCCGCTCTTCCCCCGCCACGAGGAGGTGGAACTGTCCTGGCAGATCCTCGACCCGATCGAAAAGTTCTGGGCGGCCAAGGGCGCCAAACCCGATCAATACCAGCCAGGCGGCTGGGGCCCGAAGTCGGCCGACGAAATGATGCGCCGTGACGGCCGCGAGTGGAGGCTCCCATGACCACCCCAATCAGTTCTCCGCTCCTGCGTCGCCCCGAGACTGATAGGGGTCCCCGGTGATCGTCGACCTGCCCAGCACCACGACCAGCGCGATCTCCAAGCGACTGGTCACCCTGCGCGATGACGTAGGTGCGATGGCCTTGTCCCGGGTGTTGACCCTGGTGGTCATCACCGACGAGGCCGACGCCAACCAGGCCATCGAGACGGCCAACCGCGCCAGCCGCCTGCACCCGTGCCGCATCATCGTGGTGGTCTCGGCCAACAAGCGCGGCTCCGCCCGCCTCGACGCTCAGATCCGTCTCGGCGGCGACGCGGGCGCCAGCGAGGTCGTCGTCCTGCGGCTCTACGGCCCGCTGACCGATCAAGGCCGTTCGGTCGTCATCCCGCTCCTGTTAGCCGACTCGCCCATCGTCGCCTGGTGGCCGGGCACCCAGCCCAAGGACGCGGGCACCGACCCGATCGGGGCGATGGCGCAGCGCCGGATCACCGATGCCTCGCGGGCGGGCGTCAAGCCGAAGACGGTCCTCGCCCGGCTCGCCGACACGTACACCTCTGGCGACACCGACCTGGCGTGGTCGCGGATCACTCTGTGGCGCGGCTTGCTCGCGGCGGCTCTGGACCAAGCACCATACGAGCAGGTCACCGAGGCGCTCGTCGTCGCGTCCCCGGATTCCCCATCGGGTGACCTGCTGGCCGGCTGGCTCGCCCAGAGCCTCAGGTGCCCCGTGTCACTGGCCCGGGCCACGACCGGCAGCGGCATCATCTCGGTTCGGCTGACCCGCAAGGCCGGGACCATCGACCTGGTGCGGCCGCAAGACGGCAATGTCGCCACGTTGATGCAGACCGATCAACCCGAGCGGACCATTGCCCTGCCGCACCGCAAGGACGCCGAGTGCCTGGCGGATGAGTTGCGGCGGCTCGATGAGGACGAGGTCTACGAGGACGCCCTGCGCCTGGGGTGGCCCAAGGTCGGGTCCAAGACCGTCACCCAGAGCACTGCCGTTCGTGCGGGGCTGGTGACCTCGGAGGCCGAGGCCGCGAAGATCGCTGCGCGGGTCCGGCGCCGCTCCCGGCTCGGGAAGGCCGCCTCCATGGTCACGACGATGCCGCCCGAAGTCGACGACCCCAAGGCGGTTCAGGTCGCCACTGCCGAGAAGCTTGCGGCCTCGCCCAAGACCGAGCACGACGCCCCAGCCGCGCCCAAGTCCCGCGCGGTCAAAAAGGCCATCGGAGACGCGAAGTGAGTGCGCCCGCGCGGGTAGTTGTCCATCCCGGCAAGCAGGCCCTGGCCGACGGCGCGGCCGCCCGCCTCGTCCTCGCCCTCCAGGACGTGCAAACGGCCCGAGAAACGGTTCACATCTCGGCGACCGGCGGCTCGATGGGATCGGCGCTCTGGGCCGCGGTGGCCCACTCCCCGCTGCGTGATCTGGTCGATTGGTCGCACGTGCACGTGTGGTGGGGCGACGAGCGCTATCTGCCGGCCGGCGACCCCGACCGCAATGACACCCAGAACGACGCGGCGGGTCTCGCCGCCCTGGGGCTCCCGCCGCAGAATGTGCACCGGGTGGCGGGGCCGGACACTAGCGCGTCCCCCGAGGCGAGCGCGCTGGCGTACGGCGAGGAGTTGCGGGCGGCGGGCTCGGGCGCCTGGGATGTGATGATCCTCGGCGTCGGTCCGGACGGGCACGTCGCCTCGCTCTTCCCCGGTCACCCGGCGCAGCTGAGCGCGGAGGCGATCGCGGTGGCGGTGCATGACTCGCCCAAGCCGCCGCCCACCCGCGTGTCGTTGACCCTCGAGTGCCTCGCCCGATCGCAACGGGTGTGGTTCATCGTGGCCGGCGCGGACAAGGCCGAGGCGGTGCGCAACGGGCTAGCCGGTGCCGCCCCCGAGATCTCAACAGCGGCCCAGGTGCACGGCGACGCCGAGACCTTGTGGCTGCTCGACGCCGACGCCGCAGGGTGAGCCTGCCTCCCGAGCTTGAGCTTGCGGCCATTGACGGACTTCAGCGAACGACGGGAAGATTCATGGATGCGCCCACGTCCTTAGCGACGTCGCTCACCGCATAGCTGTCGGCGGACAGCTTTGGCGGGTCGATGATGAACTCGGACGGATAGCAATATTGGTGGACGAGGGTGCCGTCTGCCGATATGAGGCTTCAGCGGATCAGGCCGCGTCCGCGCAGGGATTCGAGCGCCTCGTCGAGTATCTGGGCGCCGTCGGTGTCGGAGCGGCGCTCCTTCACATAGGCCAGGTGGGTCTTGTAGGGCTCGACCTTGGGCGCGGTCGGCGGGTTCTCGTGGTCCTGACCCGCGGGGAGACCGCATCGGGGGCAGTCCCACAACTCGGGAAGCAGCAGCCCGGCTTCCTGCGCGAAACTCGGCCGGGTTTCATGCCCATTGGCGCAGTAATAGGAGACGAACACCCGGGCGGCAACCTCACCGCGCTCGGCCTCGCCCATCGGTCCGGCGCCGACCCGGCTCCCACGAATTGCGTTACCACCAGCCATATGTCCCTGGCATCCTCTCTGAGCCGAGCGATCACATTGTGCGAAACGTCCGGGTCCGCGACCCGGGGGTGGTGCAGATGGGGGCCGCCGCCCCGCCGATCACGTGTTGAAGCGGTCGATCAGCCCGATGCCGACGATCGCCGTCGTCCAGATCAAGGCGATGACGATAGTGATGCGGGTGAGGTTCTTCTCGGCCACCGATGAGGAGCTCATCGAGGTCGACAGTCCGCCGCCGAACATGTCCGAGACGCCGCCGCCCTTGCCCTTGTGCAACAAGATGAGCAGAGTCAGGAAGCCACCGGAAATCACCAGCAACACCTGCAAACCGATTCGGACCGCGTCCACGCCATCAGCCTTTCACGTCTTCTCGAACGCCACGAGCAGCCGAAACCGGCCTCGGGCAGGATACCCCGCAGCACCCACCTCGACCCAACGACGGCGCGGGAATGCCTGGTTCCCGCGCCGTCGTCGATGGGACCGGGACGGTCAGCTCGCCGTCAGGTGCGACTGGTAGCGGCAGATCGCCGCAAACTCCGGTGCGTCCAGCGATGCTCCACCCACGAGCGCGCCGTCGACGTCGGGGCCGGCCATGATCGCGGCGATGTTGCCGGACTTGACCGAGCCGCCATACAGGATGCGAATGCCGTCCGCGGTGTCGCCGGAGTAGAGCTCGGCGAGTTCGCCCCGGATCGCCCCGCACACCTCCTGCGCGTCCTCCGGCGTGGCGACCTCGCCGGTGCCGATCGCCCAGATGGGTTCGTAGGCGATGACGACGGATCGCACCTGCTCCGGGGTCAGCTGGGACAGGCCGGCGCGGACCTGGTCGAGCACGTGCGCGACCTGGTTGCCGGCCTTGCGCACCTCGAGGCCTTCGCCGCAGCAGAAGATCGGCGTCAACCCATAGCGGTATGCCGCGATCAACTTGTCCGCGACGACAGCGTCGCTCTCGTCGTGGTATTCGCGGCGTTCGCTGTGCCCGACAATCACATAGGTGCACCCGAGCTTGGCCAGGAAGGCGCCGCTGATCTCACCGGTGTAGGCGCCGCTGTCATGGACGGAGAGGTCCTGCGCGCCGTACTTGATCGACATCTTGTCGCCGTCGACCAGGCTCTGGACGGTGCGGATGTCGGTGAAGGGCGGACAGACCGCGACCTCGACGGAGCCGTAGTCGTGCTTGGCGTCCTGAAGGCTCCAGTCCAACTTCTGCACGAGATGAGTCGCCTCGATGTGATCGAGGTTCATCTTCCAGTTCCCCGCCATCAGGGGAGTACGGGACATTATTTGCCTTCCAGAATGGCGATGCCGGGGAGCGTCTTGCCCTCGAGGTATTCGAGGGATGCCCCGCCACCGGTGGAGATGTGGCCAAAGTCGGAGTCGGCATACCCGAGCTGCCGCACGGCGGCCGCCGAGTCGCCGCCACCGACGACGGTGAGCGCGCCGGCCGAGGTCGCGTCGACGAGCGCCTGGGCGACGGCCTTGGTGCCGGCAGCGAAGGGGGCCATCTCGAAGGCACCCATCGGGCCGTTCCAGAAGACCGTCTTGGCGTCGGCGAGCTTGCTCGCGTAGAGCGCGGCCGACTCCGGGCCGATGTCGAGACCCATCATGTCGGCGGGGATCGCGTCAGCGGCGACGACGGCGGCCTCGGTGTCGGCGCTGAAGTCCGTGCCGCACACGATGTCGACGGGCAGGACCAGCTCGACACCCTCGGCCGCGGCGCGCTCGAGATAGCCCTTGCACGCGTCGACGCTCGCCTCGTCGAAGAGGCTCTTGCCGATCTCGTGGCCCTGGGCGGCGAGAAAGGTGAAGAGCATCCCGCCACCGATCAGCAGGCGGTCGGCCTTACCGAGCAGGTTGTCGATGACGGCGAGCTTGTCGGCCACCTTGGCTCCGCCGAGCACCACGACATATGGGCGCTGCGGGTCCTCGGTCAGCCGCTTGAGCACGTCCACCTCGGCGGCCACGAGCCCACCCATCGCGGACGGCAGGATCGTCGCGACGTCGTACACGCTCGCTTGCTTGCGGTGCACGACACCGAAGCCGTCGGAGACATAGGCATCCGCTAGGCCGGCGAGGGCGCCCGCGAACTCCGCGCGTTCCTCGTCGGTTTTGGCCGTCTCCCCCACGTTGAAGCGGAGGTTCTCCAAGAGCACGACGCCACCGTCGGCGAGGCCGTCGACCGCAGCTTGCGCGGAGGGGCCGACGGTGTCGTCGGCGAACGTGACCGGCGCGCCGAGCAGCTCGGAAAGCCGCGCGGCCACCGGGGCCAGCGAATACTTGGTCTCGGGAGCGCCCTTGGGACGGCCAAGGTGCGCGCACACGATCACGCGTGCGCCCGCCTCGGTCAGGGCCTTGATGGTCGGCAACGAGGCCCGGATGCGCCCGTCGTCGGTGATCGTGGTCCCGTCAAGGGGGACGTTCAGGTCGGACCGGACGAGGACGCGTTTGCCGCGCAGGTCGCCCAGCGAAGCCAGGTCACCCATGGTGGATCAGAGGCTCTTGCCCACGAGGTTGACCAGGTCAACGAGCCGGTTGGAGTAGCCCCACTCGTTGTCGTACCAGCCGACGACCTTGACCTGGTTGCCGATGACCTTGGTCAGCGGCGCGTCGAAGATGCAGGATGCCGGGTCGGTGACGATGTCCATCGACACGATGGGGTCCTCGGAGTACTTGAGGTAGCCCTTGAGCTGTCCGGACTCCGCGGCCTTTTTGACGATCGCGTTGACCTCCTCGACCGTGGTCTCGCGGCTGGCCTCGAAGGTCAGGTCGGTGGCGGACCCGGTCGGGGTGGGCACGCGCAGGGCGTAGCCGTCGAGCTTGCCCTTGAGCTCGGGCAGCACCAAGGCCACGGCCTTCGCCGCACCGGTCGTGGTCGGGACGATGTTGAGGGCGGCGGCGCGGGCGCGACGCAGGTCCTTGTGCGGGCCGTCCAGGAGGTTCTGGTCGCCGGTGTAGGCGTGGATGGTCGTCATCAGGCCGCGGACGATACCGAGCTCGTCGTTGAGCGCCTTGGCCATCGGGGCGAGGCAGTTGGTCGTGCACGAGGCGTTGGAGATGATGTTGTGCTTCTCCGGGTCGTAGTCGCCGTCGTTGACGCCCATGACGAAGGTGGCGTCCTCGTTCTTGGCCGGCGCGGAGATGATGACCTTCTTGGCGCCACCGTTGATGTGGGCCTTGGCCTTGGTCGCGTCGGTGAAGAAGCCGGTGGACTCGATGACGATGTCGGCGCCGACCGACTTCCAGTCCAGGTTGGCCGGGTCACGGTCGGCGAAGACCTTGAAGGACTTGCCGTCCACGGTGATCGACTCGTCGTCATAGGTGACGTCACCGTCCAGGCGGCCCAGCACGGAGTCGTACTTGAGCAGGGTGGCGAGCGTCTTGTTGTCGGTCAGGTCGTTGACCGCGACGATCTCGACGTCTGCACCTGAGTCCAGCACGGCTCGGAAAAAGTTGCGGCCGATGCGGCCGAAGCCGTTGATGCCAACGCGAACAGTCATGCGAAAGCCTTGCCTTCCGATAGGGGTGTTGGTGACGCGGCAGTGCGTTCACCCGATCCACTCCCCAGCTTATTGCGACGGTGTGACAGGCCGCACGTCGCCCACGGATCGGACACAACGACGCCGTTCGTCTCGCCTGTCGACCGGCCGTCGGAAGCGGTCAGGAATCGAGCATGTCGAGGGTCAGCGAGGCCTCGGTGTCCGGTATGCCGAGCTCCGCGGCTCGCTTGTCGGCCATCGCCAGCAGGCGGCGGATTCGCCCCGCGACAGCGTCCTTGGTCATCGGCGGATCGGCCAGGCCGCCCAACTCCTCCAGCGAGGCCTGCTTGTTGGCGACGCGCAGGTCCCCAGCCACACGAAGGTGATCCGGCACATCGTCGCCGAGGATCTCCAGCGCTCGCTGAACGCGGGCGCCCGCCGCCACCGCGGCGCGTGCCGAGCGACGCAGGTTGGCATCGTCGAAGTTCGCGAGACGGTTGGCCGTGGCGCGTACCTCGCGGCGCATCCGCCGCTCCTCCCACACAAGCACGGCCTCGTGTGCTCCCATCCGCGTCAACATCGCGCCGATCGCGTCGCCGTCCCGTATGACGACCCGGTCGATGCCGCGCACATCGCGCGCCTTCGCGGGGATCTCGAGCCGCCGCGCGGCCCCGACGAGCGCGAGGGCCGCCTCGGGCCCCGGGCAGGTGATCTCCAGTGCCGAACTGCGACCGGGCTCGGTCAGCGAGCCGTGCGCGAGGAAGGCACCACGCCACGCGGCGACCGAGTCGCACACGGAGCCGCCGACGACCTTGGGTGGCAGCCCGCGCACCGGCCGCCCGCGCGGATCGATCAGGCCCGTCTGGCGGGCCAGGGCCTCACCGCCTTCGATGACGCGGACGACATACCGGCTGCCGCGGCGCAGGCCGCCCGCGGCGAGCACAAGCACCTCGCTGCGATGCCCATAGAGCTCGTGGATCTCGCGGCGCAACCGCCGCGCGACATTGGGGGTGTCGAGCTCGGCTTCGACAACGATCCGGCCGCCGATGATGTGCAGACCCCCGGCAAAACGCAACATTGCGGCCACCTCTGCCTTGCGGCAGCAGGACTTCGTCACCTCGAGACGACTCAGTTCGTCTTTCACGGATGCGGTCATGGCCATCGGCCCATCCTGCCATCCCCGGCGAGGGTCGGCGTCCCTGGGAAGTCAGACCTCGTGGCCGCCGAAGATGTCGCGATAGGCGGCCGCGAGCCGCAGCGGATCGTGCGCACCCGGAGTGCGCGGCGAGGAGACCGGCGTGACCAGGAGCGCGGCACCGAGGCTAGCGACAGCGGCTCGCAACTCGTCCTCGTCCTCGACGATCGATGGATCGGCGAGGACGACGTCGAAGCGCAGCCCGGGCGCATGCATACGAAGCGAATCGATGTGGCGCACAGCGGAATAGCCGAGAGTCTCCTTGGTCTGCATCTCCAGGTTCAAGGTCAGCATCTTGCGCGCCGGACTGTCCTGCAGGGCCTGTTTGAGCGCCGGAACGAGAAGGTGCGGCAGGACCGAGGTGAACCAACTCCCAGGTCCGAGAACGATCCAGTCGGCTTCCATCAAGGCGGCGAGCGTGCCGGCATGTGCCGGTGGATCGCTGGGGTGCAGGGCGACCGACTGCACCTGCCCCGCCGTTCGCGCAACCTGCTGCTGGCCCACGACCGCGACCAGGTTCCCGGGTCGCTCGGGATCCATGGCCACCTGAGCGGTGATCTCCAGGGGGACCGCGGCCATGGGCAGCACCCGGCCGTGCGCATTGAGCAGCCGTCCGACCAGGTCGAGCCCGTGGACCGGCTCGGGGTCGAGATCCCACAGCGCGACGATCAACAGATTGCCGAGAGCATGTCCCCCGAGCGGCCCGTCCCCGGAAAAGCGGTGCTGCAGGACATCGCGCCACTGGTGGCCCCATTGCGTGTCATCACACAGGGCCGCCAGCGCCATCCGCAGGTCGCCGGGCGGGAGCACGCCGAACTCTTCGCGCAGCCGCCCACTCGACCCGCCGTTGTCGGCGACCGTGACGACGGCCGTGATTCGATCGCACACCAGCCGCAGCGCGGTCAGCGAGGCGGCCAGGCCGTGCCCGCCGCCGAGGGCGACGACAACCGGGGCGTTCACTCGCGCCCCAGATCGCGGTGCACGACGAAGGTCGAGAGCCGGGGGCCGGTCAGTTCGGCAGCGAGACGCTCCGCAACGGCGACCGAGCGGTGTTTGCCACCGGTACAGCCGACGGCGACGGTGGCATACCGGCGCCCCTCGCGGGCATACCCCTCGGTGACGGTTTCCATGAGCGAGACCACCTTCTCGACGAATTCGGCGGCGCCGTCCTGCGCGAAGACGAACTCCGACACCGGCGCCTCGATGCCGGTGTGATGACGCAACTGTGGAACCCAGAACGGATTGGGCAGGAAGCGCATGTCGAAGACGAAGTCGGCGTCCAAGGGCACGCCGTACTTGAACCCGAACGAGAGCACCGCCACCCGCGTCCGCTCCTCGGAGATGGCAAAGAGCGGTGTCACCTTCCGCGTCAGCTGATGAACGTTCAGGCCGCTGGTGTCGAGGACGACGCTGGCCATCGCGCGCACATCGTGGAGGAGTGCTCTCTCCTCGTGGATGCCGTCCAGAAGTCGGCCCTCCCCCTGGAGCGGGTGCGGCCGTCGGACACTCTCAAAGCGGCGCACCAGGGCCTCATCGGTGGCGTCGAGGAAGATGACATTCGGCGTCCAACCGCGCCGTTCGAGGTCGCCGATCGCCTCGCTCAAGGTGACATTGAACTCGCGCGCTCGCACATCCACCACGGCAGCGACCCGGGTGCGAGCGGCATCGCTGCCGCGTTCCCTCTGCAGACGCGACGCGAGTTGGACGAGGTCGAGGATCAGCGCGCCCGGGAGGTTGTCGACGACATACCAACCGAGATCTTCCATCACCCGGGCCACGGTGGACCGGCCGGCTCCGCTCATCCCGGTGACGATGATGAAGTCGATCTCCATGCCCTTCACTGCCGGCCTCCTCGACACGGTCGGTGCTCGTCGTCACCCTATCCGGGCCACCCAGGCGACACCCGAGCACTTACGGTTGGTGACCATGTGCCCGAGCGACGACCTGCGACGTATGCCGCGCCGGAGCGCCCTCGCCGTGGCCGCCGCGAGCGTGCTCGGCGCCTGCACCCGACCGGCGCCCGAGCCGTCGCCCACCTCGTCATCGGCGTGCCACCGACGTCCGGGTCCGCAGCAACGGGGACAACCACGCCTGCTCTCCCGGCACCCGAACCACCGATTTCTCCCGCAGTGGTCGCCCTCACCATCGACGACTACCCCCGCCCGACGTTGGAGATCCTGGTCTCTCTGCTGGCCGCACGCCGCTTGCCCTGGACCTCGGCGCTGAACGCCGACACCGTCGATGACGGCTATATGTATGCCCCGTGGTCGACCGGCCTGTCGTGGGCGAATGTCGCCGCGCTGCCCTCCGCGTTGGTGGAGATGGCCAATCACGGAGCCAGCCACCGGGACATCACCGACCCCGCTGCGGTCGATGCGGAGATCACCGGATCCCTGGCCCGGCTCCGGTCTGCGCCGCCCGCTCGCGTGGTGCAGGGCTGGGTGCCGCCGGGCTCCGACTACCCGGGTCTGGCGCTGAAGACCCCACCGCAGGCGCGGGGCATCGCCGACTATCAGTCGAGCGTCGCGGGTAGATCCATCCTGAACGATCATGCGTGGGCGCTGGGCCAGGATCCCCGTCCGCAGGACGCTGTGGGGCCGGTGATCACCTGGCCGCGGGACGGGCATCCGGTCCCGGTCCCGGGGAGGCAATGGCTGGATTTCCCTCATGGCGCCGGCCTGCAGTCAGGCGGCGACCCAGCGGGCGGCTTCGGTGGATTGTGCGTCGCGGCCGCGATCGCCCGGGGGCACGGAGCGATCCTGGGCCTGCATACCGCCCACCTCGTCGGCCAGGGTGGGCAGGACCGTTACGACCTGGGTCAGTTGAGCGGCTTCCTCGATCACCTCACCGGGTTGCGCGACGCGGGGCGGATCGCGGTCGTGCGCGTCAGCGACTGGATGAGCGCCAAGGTCGTTGCGCGGTGAGGCGTGCGGATCAGTCGGCCAGGACCTCGCCGGTGGTGAGGTTGACGGCCGGCTCCACCTGATCGGCCGCGGCACCGAGGTGCGCGGCGATGGTCCCCGCCAGCGTGGGACCGATGCCGGGGACGTCGGCGATTTCCTCGGCGCTCGCCGCCCGGATCTTCGTCATCGACCCGAAATGCCGCCGCAGCGCGGCCTGCCGCGACTTACCCAGACCTGGTATGCCGTCCAGACCGCTCACGGTCATCGCCTTGCTGCGACGTTCGCGGTGAAAGGTGATGGCGAACCGGTGCGCTTCGTCGCGGACGCGCTGGAGCAGGTAGAGCCCCTCGCTTCCGCGCGGGAGGATGACCGGGAAATCGTCGTCGGGCAGCCATACCTCTTCCAGTCGCTTGGCGAGCCCGACCACAGCGACGTCGACGACGCCCAACTCGCGCAGGACGGCGCCGGCGGCATTCGCCTGCGGCTGCCCGCCGTCGACCACCAGGAGATTGGGCGGATAGGCGAACTTCTTGGCGCGTCCGTCCTCGGTTTCGGTGCGCTCAGTGAGATAGCGCTGGAAGCGCCGGGTGAGGACTTCGCGCATTGCGGCCGTGTCGTCCACGGCCTCTCCTCGGACGATGAACCGGCGATACTCGGACTTGCGGGCCAGTCCGTCCTCGAAGACGACCATCGAGGCGACGACATTGGTGCCCTGGACGTGGCTGACATCGAAGCATTCGATCCGCAGCGGGGCCTGATCGAGCCCGAGGTGCTCGGTGAGTTCCTCGAGGGCCTGCGCGCGGGCGGACAGGTCACCGGCCCGCGCGACCTTGTGCCTGGCCAGGGACTGGTCGGCATTGCGCTGGACGGTCTCCATGAGCGTCTTCTTGTCGCCGCGCTGCGGCACCCGCAAGGCGACCTTGGCCCCGCGGATGGAGCCGAGCAACTCCGACATCGCGGCGGGCTCCGGGGGCAGCACGGGCAGCAGGACTTCGCGCGGGATGCCCTCGGCCGATTCGGCCCCGTAGACCTGCATGAGCAATCGCTCCATAAGCTCCGGGACGCTCTCGGCATCCATCTCGGCGACCCATCCTCGCTGGCCGCGGACCCGGCCGCCACGCACGTGGAAGACCTGGACGGCCATCTCGAGCCGGTCCTCGGCAACCGCAAAGACGTCGGCGTCGGTCGCGTCGGTGAACACCACGGCCGATCGTTCCAGCGCCTTGGTCATGGCCGCGATGTCGTCGCGCAGCCGCGCGGCGCGCTCGAAGTCGAGCTCGGCTGCGGCCTGCTTCATCTGTTCGGTCAGTGACTTCACGAAGCGGCCGGTGTTGCCGGCCATGAAGTCGCAGAAGTCCTCGGCGATCTGACGATGGGTATCGGCGTCCACCCGGCCGACACAAGGAGCCGAGCACTTGTCGATATAGCCGAGCAGGCACGGTCGGCCAACCTGGCCGGCTCGCTTGAAGACACCGGCGCTGCACGTGCGGACGGGAAAGACCCTGAGCAACTGATCGAGCGTCTCGCGGATGGCCCAGGCGTGGGCATAGGGCCCGAAATAGCGGGTGCCGGGACGTTTGGAGCCTCGCAATACCTGAGCTCGGGGGAACTCCTCCCCCATCGTCACCGCGAGATAGGGGTAGGACTTGTCGTCGCGGTATTTGACGTTGAAGCGCGGATCGAACTCCTTGATCCAGCTGTACTCGAGTTGGAGTGCCTCCACCTCGTTTGCCACGACGGTCCATTCGACGGATGCGCCGGTGCGGACCATGCGTGCAGTGCGTGGGTGCAATCCGCCGATGTCCTGGAAGTAGGAGGACAGGCGTGAGCGCAAGGACTTGGCCTTGCCGACATAGATGACCTGGCCGTGCTGATCGCGGAACCGATAGACCCCCGGGTCGACCGGGATGCTTCCCGGTGCCGGTCGGTAGGTCGTCGGATCAGCCACTCCTGCACTGTATGCGGGCTCGCCGACAGCCCCCGTCAGGTCACCGTGACGAAGTCGCCGTCAACCGTTGCGGTCTTGGCGGGCAACGGCTGCGTGGCGGGTCCTTGAACGACGGCACCGTCCGCGATGGCGAACTGGCTGCCGTGACACGAACACCCGATGGTCTTGGCCACGGAGTCGACCGGGCAGCCCTGGTGCGTGCAGATCGCAGAGAAGGCCTTGAACTGACCCGCGGTGGGCTGGGTGACCACGACCTTCTCCGCGGACAGGAGGACGCCGCCGCCCTCCGGGACCTGGTCCTTGCGGACCCGCGTGCCGCCGGCCGAGGAGCCGGATGAAGCACCCGCGCCAGCGCTCGTGGGCGAGGAGGATTCGGAACCGCACGCCGAGGCGGCAAGGACAACGAGCCCACCCGCCCCCATCCCGAGAACGGCTCGGCGCGCGTTGGAGGGATCGCCGTGGGGGGAGGTATCGGTCATACGTGCGTCCTTTCAGGTGGCGGCGACTTGCCGTCGGAGGTAACGGGCGAGTGGACGCTACCGGATGCCGCTGAGCGGGCCATCTTCCGCTCCCCATTGTTTCTTGACCGTTAAATCTCCGGTTTTGGCATAACGAGAGGGACACGCGAGCGGCGAGGCGTATTGCGGCGCGACTTTTTGCGGCTACTGTGCCCTTGCTCCGTCCCGAGACGGTGCCGACGAGGTCGTTCTCGTCAGATCGTTTAACCAGGAGGAATCCCCGTGTCCAAGCGCTCCGTCGCGTCCGTCGGCGCCACTGTCCTTGCCGCGTCGCTCATGCTTTCTGCCTGCGGCTCGCGCGGTGGCTCCGATACCACCAGCGGCTCCGGTGGCGGTAACAGCAGCTCGAAGGTCGCCAAGATCGGCGTCATCGCCCCGCTCTCCGGTGACCTGGCCGCCCTCGGCCTCGGCATCAAGAACTCCGTAGACCTGGCCATCAAGCAGGCCAACGACGCCAACGCCATTCCCGGCTGGAAGCTCGAGCTCGCCGCCGAGGACGACCAGGCCACAGCCGATGTGGGCAAGAATGCCGCCACCAAGCTGGCCGGCGACAAGGACGTCATCGGCGTCGTCGGAACCCTGAACTCCTCGGTCGCCCTACAGGTCCAGCCGGTCCTCGCCTCCGCGAACATCGTGCAGGTCTCGCCGGCCAACACCGGTGTCTCGCTGACCAAGGGTGACGATGCCGCCAACCCGAAGCGGCCCTTCCCGACCTACTTCCGCACCTGCACTACGGACGCCGTGCAGGGTCCCTTCGCCGCGCGCTACCTCTTCGAGAAGGCCGGCATCAAGGAGGTCGCGACCGTCCACGACAAGAAGGCCTACGGCCAGGGTCTGGTCGCAGCCTTCACCGAAGAGTTCAAGAAGCTCGGCGGCACCATCGTCGCGGCCGAGACCATCAACCCCGACGAGGACAAGTACGACGCGGTCGTCTCCGCCATCAAGCCGAAGGGACCGAAGGCCCTATACTACGGAGGCGAGTACCCGAACGCGGGCCCGCTGAGCCAGCAGATGAAGGCCCAGGGCCTGAGCATCCCGCTGATGGGTGGCGACGGGATCTTCGACGGCAAGTACATCGAGCTCGCCGGCAAGACCTCCGAGGGCGACCTCGCAACGTCGGTCGGCGCCCCGACCGACAGCACCGAGTCGGGCAAGAAGTTCCTCGAGCAGTACAAGAGCGCGGGCTACTCCGACCCGTCGGCGGCCTACGGCGGCTACGCGTATGACGCGGCCAACGCGATCATCAACGCACTCAAGGTCAGCCTCAAGGACGCCGGCAGCGTCGCGGATGCCCGCGCCAACACCGTGACCGACCTGGGCAAGGTCAGCTTCGACGGTGTGACCGGCAAGGTGGCGTTCGACGAATTCGGCGACACCACGACCAAGGTCTTGACTGTTTACAAGGTCTCGGGAGGCGCCTGGGTCGCGGAGGACACCTCCGAGTTCAAGTGATCGATCGCGATCCGCAATAACTGATCGTCGGTGGGGGGCAGCGTGGCCTGCTCCCCACCGACGTGCTTTATCGCTAGGTTTCTCCCCAACGTGACCACCGTCACGTTCGCCCCCCGACCCAACGAAGGAGTGTCCACAGGGTGACTACCTTCCTGCAGCAGCTCATCAACGGGCTGACGCTGGGCTCTCTCTATGCGCTGATCGCCGTCGGCTATACGGTCGTTTACGGCATCGTGCAGTTGATCAACTTCGCTCACGGCGAGGTGTTCATGATCGGCGCATTCGGAGCCCTTGCCACCTACCTCCTGCTCTTCAAGGGCCAGACCGCCTTGTGGGTCCTGCCGATCATGATCATCGGCGCGATGATCGCGGCCGTCGGCACGGCGGTGCTGATGGAACGAGTGGCCTACCGGCCGTTGCGTCACGCACCACGATTAGCACCGCTGATCACCGCTATCGGTATCTCGGTCTTTCTGCAGGAATTCGTGCGGCTCTTCTTCGACAAGATCCCCGGCACCAACTTCCCGTCGGCGAAGGCGAAGATTCCCTTTCCCCAGATCGATGTGGTCACCGGACCGGCCATTGACCTCGGTGGCGTCACGATTCAACGCGCGGCCGTCTTCACCTTCGGGGCCCTCCTCATGTGTGCCGCCGGCCTGTGGTACTTCGTCAACCGGACCAAGGTGGGCCGGGGCATGCTCGCGGTCTCGCAGGACCCCGACACAGCGCGCCTGATGGGCATCAATGTCGACCGGATCATCGTCGTGGCCTTCGCCGTCGGCGCCGGTCTGGCCGCCATCGCCGGCGTCGCGCAGGGCCTGCAGAACACCAATATCAACTTCAAGATGGGCTTCATCGCCGGTCTGAAAGCCTTCACCGCGGCCGTCCTGGGTGGAATCGGCAATATCCAGGGTGCCGTCGTGGGTGGCCTGGTGCTCGGCGTTGCCGAGTCGCTGATCACCCAGTACTCCGGAATGCTGCCGGGCTTCCTCGGTCAGTTCGGTGGGTCGTCCTGGAAGGACGTCTGGGCCTTCGCGCTCCTCATTCTTGTTCTCGTCTTCCGGCCGCAGGGCCTCCTCGGCGCCAAGGTGGTGGATCGCGCATGATCAAGCTGCCCAACCTCCCGGAGGAAACCCGAGCCGCGCACGCGAGCAAGGGCTGGCCGTTGGCCCTCGCCGGCTCGGTGCTGCTGATCGTCAGCGGGCTGCTCTCGTGGTCCTACGACCCAAACATTCTCGGCGACATCTCCATCGCCCTCTGGCCGGCGACACTCCAGCTCTTCGCGATCTTCCTGGGCGCTGTCGCACTGATCTTCGCTCTCATGCATAAGGGGCCGCTGCAGCGGCTCGGCGACTGGTTCGACGCCGCGCTCGGCCTGCGCACCCTCGGCAATGGGGCGGTGTTCTTCGCCCTCTTGTCGATCCTGGCGATCGCTTACGAGGCCGGCGGGCTGATCAACATCAATCCCGGTGCTTGGGTGGCCTTGGCCGGCGCGGTGCTGCTGTTTGTCGGTGCCCACCTGACCCCGCAGCGACTCCTGCACGATCTCGCCAAGACCCAGGTCAGCTCGGTGGTGGAGATCCTCGTGATCGTCGTCCTGATGGCGTTCGCGCTGTTCAGCGCGGCATACGTGCTGGGTCGTGACGACGCATGGGTCTTCGTGCTCTTCCTGCTGGTCCTCGGCGTCATCGTCATGGCGATGGCGCGCGCCGGCTTCTTCACGTGGTTCGGGTACGTCGGGGCGCGGCACCGTCAGGTGCTCACGCTCGCGGCCTTCGCCGTCGCCTTCCTCTTCCCGTTCACGCAGGACGGGTCGGACGCGAATATGTCGATCGCCACCCAGGTGATCATCTTTGCGGCGACAGCCATCGGTCTGAACATCGTCGTCGGCCTCGCCGGCCTGCTCGACCTCGGCTATATCGCCTTCCTCGGCTCCGGCGCGTATGTCGCGGCCATGATGTCGAATGCCGCGTCGGCGACCGTCGGCTTCAAGCCGCCGTTCATCCTGGTGATGTTCATCGGCGCCTGCGTCGCCGCGATCTTCGGTTTGATCATCGGCTCGCCCACCTTGCGAGTTTCCGGTGACTACCTGGCCATCGTGACGCTGGCCTTCGGTGAGATCTTCCGCCTGTCGATGTTCAACCTCGACGGCAACAACGGTCCGGATTTGACCAATGGTCCCAATGGCATCCCGGGCATCCCGGACCTGAAGCTCTTCGGCTTCGACTTCGGCAAGCCGCATACGATCTTCGGTCTGCAACTCGGTCGCTTCAGCAACTACTACTTCATCCTGCTGCTGCTGATCGGCTTCGTGATCCTGGTCTTCACCCGCCTCAACAACAGCCGCATCGGCCGTGGTTGGGTGGCCATTCGCGAGGACGAACGCGCCGCCGAGGCGATGGGTGTGAATGTCTTCGGTCTGAAGCTCTTCGCCTTCGCCGGTGGCGCCTTCCTCGCCGGCCTGGCCGGGACGATCAAGGCCCACCAGGACACGGCCGTCAGCCCCGACCAGTACGTCTTCCTCGAGTCGGCCTTCCTGCTCTCGGCCGTCGTCCTGGGTGGTATGGGCACGGTGGCGGGCGTGCTGGTCGGTGCGACCATCCTGAAGCTGCTCCCCGAGAAGCTGCGCTTCTTCAGCGAGTACCGGCTGCTCATCTTCGGCCTGCTTCTCGTGGTGATGATGCGGATCCGGCCCGAGGGCCTGATCGCCAGCAAGCGGCGACAGCTCGAATTCCACGACGAGGACGAAGGACTCGCGAAGGAAATCCAGCAAGAACATCTGCTCGAGGTCGCAGCGACCACGGAGGGACCGCGATGAACACCGCAATGCAGGACGCGCCCGCTGGACGGCAGGGCGGCGGCAAGCTCGGCGCCATGGTGCTCGAGGCCCGCGGCGTCGTCATGCGCTTCGGCGGCTTGGTCGCCGTCAACAATGTCGACTTCGACGTCCACGAAGGCGAAATCGTCGGGCTGATCGGCCCGAATGGCGCGGGGAAGACGACCTTCTTCAACTGCCTCACCGGGATGTACAAGCCGACCTCAGGCACGGTGACCTTCTACGGTCAGACGCTGCCTCCCAAGCCGCGGGCCGTGGTCAAGGCCGGCATGGCGCGCACCTTCCAGAACATCCGGCTTTTCGGCAATATGACCGCGCTGGAAAATGTCATGGTCGGGCGCTATTGCCGCACCTCCTCCGCGGCCCTCACCTCGATCCTTCACGGCCCGAAGTACCGGCGCGAGGAGGCCGAGTCCCGGGCCCGGGCCCTGGAGTTGCTGAAGTTCGTCGGTCTTGGGAAATCCGCTGAGTTGCTCGCCCGGAATATGCCCTACGGCGATCAGCGCCGCCTGGAGATCGCGCGCGCATTGGCGACCGATCCCAAGCTGATCCTGCTCGATGAGCCGACCGCCGGCATGAATCCGCAGGAGACTGCCCAGGCGATGGACCTGATCTTCCGGATCCGGGACCTTGGGCTCGCCGTGGTCGTCATCGAGCACGACATGCGGTTCATCTTCCAGTTGTGCGACCGAGTGCTCTGTCTCGTGCGTGGCGAGGCCCTGATCTGGGGCACCCCCGGAGAGGTCCAGTCCGACCCGCGCGTCATCGAGGCCTACATCGGCGGCAGCGAGCTCGAGGACGAGGAGGACGCGTGAGCGCCATGCTGGAGGTCAAGGACCTCGAAGTCAGCTACGGCAAGATCAAGGCCGTCAAGGGCATCAGCTTCACCGTGGACGAGGGCCAGGTCGTTTCGCTGATCGGCACCAATGGCGCCGGCAAGACGACGACGCTGCGGACCATCTCCGGGCTGCTGCGACCGACGGGCGGAACGATCACCTTCCAGGGCAAGCGCATCGACCAGATGCCGGCGCACGAGATCGTGCAGTTGGGCATCGCGCACTCCCCCGAAGGCCGGCGGATCTTCCCGGCGATGACGGTCGAGGAGAACCTGCTCCTCGGTGCGTTCACGCGCGCCGACAGCGAGATCGGGAAGGACCTGCAAGCGGCATACGAACTCTTCCCGATTCTCGGGGAGCGCTCGAAGCAGCCGGCGGGCACCTTCTCCGGCGGCGAGCAGCAGATGCTGGCGATGGGCCGGGCGATGATGAGCCGGCCCAAACTGATGATGCTCGACGAGCCGTCAATGGGTCTTTCGCCGCTGATGATGAAGCGGATCATGACGACCGTGCGGACCCTGCAGGAGCAGGGCACCACCGTGCTGCTGGTCGAGCAGAACGCCCAGGCCGCGCTGCGCCTGGCCAACATGGGCTATGTGCTCGAGGTCGGCAAGATCGTCCTGCAGGGCACCGGCCGTGAGTTGCTGAGCAGCGACGACGTGCGGAAGGCCTATCTCGGCGAGGACTGACGCGTCATTGCCGGTATGACCTGTGGGGCTGGGTTCGCATCGAACCCAGCCCCACAGGTGATCCGGCCATGGGCGCGGTCGCCATCAGGCGATCAGGGCGGCGGTTGTGTAGAGGGCGAGGAAAACGCCGACGTAGTGAACGATGAAGGCCGCGATCGTCAACGCGTGGAAGACCTCGTGGAAGCCGAACCAGCTCGGGAGCGGGTTGGGCCGCTTGACGCCATAGATGATCCCGCCGATCGTGTAGAGCACCCCGCCAACGAGCACCAGGGTCAAGACCGCCGCACCGCCGTGCGCGAGGAAGGCCGGCAGATAGAAGACGGCGGTCCAGCCCAGTGCGATATAGGCCGGGGTGTAGAGCCAGCGCGGGGCCCCGACCCAAAAGACCCGGAAGGCCACACCGGCCAGGGCGCCTGCCCACACGACCGCAAGCAGGACGTCGGCCTGCCTCGGTGGGAGCAGGAGGACCGCGAACGGGGTATAGCTGCCGGCGATGATGAGAAAGATGTTGGAGTGGTCGAGGCGCTTGAGTAGGCGCTCCCGCTTCGGTGACCAGCGGCCACGGTGGTAGAGGGCGCTGGTGCCGAAGAGCACCGTGGCCGCGACCGCGAAGATCGCGCAGGCGATCCGCGCCTGGGTGGTCGGAGCCATCGCAACGAGCACGATGCCGGCGATCAGGGCCAGGGGGGCTGCGACCAGGTGGAGCCAGCCGCGCAGCCGCGGCTTGACCTGCTGGAGCATCTCGCCGGCCGCGTCGGTCAGCGCGGTGGGGTCGAACGATCGAGGCTGTGACGCGCTCATGCATCCACCATAACCTACGGAACCGTAGGTTACTGGCCAGTCACCTCAGCGTGGGTGGTGCAGAGGCGACGAAGAAGGGGGCTGTCGGTGGGGCGACATACGATATCGGACGTGACTCGAGCCACCACCAAAGGCGCCGCCGCCGGCCGCCAGCAGGACCACCTGATCGTGCGTGGCGCGCGCGAACACAACCTCAAAGACATCAATGTCGAGCTGCCACGCGATGCCCTCGTGGTGTTCACCGGGCTGTCCGGGTCGGGCAAGTCCTCGCTCGCCTTCGACACGATCTTCGCCGAGGGCCAACGGCGGTATGTCGAGTCACTGAGCGCCTACGCCCGCCAGTTCCTGGGGCAGATGGACAAGCCGGATGTGGACTTCATCGAGGGCCTCTCCCCCGCGGTGTCCATCGACCAGAAGTCGACCAATCGCAATCCCCGATCGACGGTGGGGACGATCACCGAGGTGTATGACTACCTGCGCCTGCTCTTCGCCCGCGCCGGGCGGCCGCACTGCCCGGTCTGCATGGAGCCGATCACCCGGCAGACGCCGCAACAGATCGTCGACCGCCTCTTGGAGTTGCCGGAAGGCACGCGTTTCCAGGTGCTCGCGCCGGTCGTGCGCGCGCGCAAGGGTGAGTATGTCGAGCTCTTCGCCGAGTTGCAGAGCAAGGGGTATGCCCGTGCCCGTGTAGACGGGACGGTCATGCCCCTGACCGATGTGCCCAAGCTGGAGAAGCAGGTCAAGCACACCATCGACGTCGTGATCGACCGCCTCGTTGCCAAGAAGCCCGAGGGTGATGCGGGGCGGTCGGCCAAGCGCCGGCTCACCGACTCCATCGAGACGGCGCTGGTGTTGGCGGGCGGGTCGGTGATCGTCGACTTCGTGGACGCGGAGCCGGGAAGTCCTGACCGGGAGCGGCGCTTCTCCGAGCGGATGGCGTGCCCGAACGATCATCCGTTGTCGATCGACGAGATCGAGCCGCGCTCGTTCTCCTTCAACTCTCCTTTCGGTGCGTGCCCGGTGTGCACCGGCATCGGCGTTGAGTTGGAGGTGGATCCGGAGTTGATCGTGCCTGACGAGGACCTCTCTCTTGCTCAGGGCGCCGTTGCCCCCTGGGGGCAGGGCAGCGGATCGGCGGAGTACTTCCAGCGGGTGCTCGGTGCCCTGGCCGAGGATCTCGGCTTCTCGATGGACGTGCCGTGGCGCGGGTTGCCGCAGCGCGCCAAGGACGCCGTGCTCCACGGGCAGAACCACAAAGTGCACGTCCGTTACCGCAACCGCTACGGCAGGGAGCGCTCCTACAGCACCGGCTTCGAGGGCGCGGTCCCATTCGTCAAGCGACGGCATACGGAAACCGACTCGGAGTGGAGCCGCGAGCGCTATGAGGGTTATATGCGCGAGGTGCCGTGCCCCACGTGTCGTGGGACGCGGCTCAAGCCCGAGTCGCTCGCGGTGCTGATCGGCGAGCGGAGCATCGCCGATGTCTCGGCACTCTCGATCCGCGAGGCGGCCGCTTTCCTCGGCGGTGTGGACTTCACCGAGCGGGAGCGGGCGATCGCGCAACGGGTGATCAAGGAGATCAATGCCCGTCTGGGCTTCCTGCTCGACGTGGGCCTCGACTACCTCTCGCTGAACCGGCCCGCCGGGACCCTGTCGGGCGGGGAGGCGCAGCGCATCCGGCTCGCGACCCAGATCGGCTCCGGGCTGGTCGGCGTCCTCTATGTCCTGGACGAGCCATCCATCGGCTTGCATCAGCGCGACAACCACCGGCTCATCGAGACCCTCGTGCGCTTGCGCGATCTGGGCAACACCTTGATCGTCGTCGAGCACGACGAGGACACCATCGCCACGGCCGACTGGATCGTCGACATCGGCCCGGGTGCGGGTGAGCACGGCGGGCACGTCGTGCACTCCGGGTCGGTCGCCGATCTGCTACGGCATCCGGAGTCGCTCACCGGGAAGTACTTGTCCGGTCGCGAGGAGATCCCGATGCCGGTGGTGCGCCGGCCGGTCGACAAGCAGCGGATGGTCAAGGTGCTCGGCGCCAAGGAGCACAACCTCGCCGATGTGTCGGTGTCCGTCCCGTTGGGGACCTTCGTCGCCGTGACCGGCGTCTCCGGATCGGGGAAGTCGACGTTGGTGAACGACATCCTCTACAACGTGCTGGCCAACAAGCTCAACGGCGCCCGGCACGTGCCCGGGCGGCACAAGACGGTCACCGGTCTAGAGCATCTGGACAAGGTCGTGCATGTGGACCAGAGCCCCATTGGACGCACGCCGCGGTCCAATCCCGCGACCTACACCGGCGTCTTCGACCACATCCGCAAGCTCTTCGCGACGACGACCGAGGCGAAGATTCACGGCTATCAGCAGGGGCGGTTTTCTTTCAACGTCAAGGGCGGCCGCTGCGACGCGTGCTCGGGTGACGGAACCATCAAGATCGAGATGAACTTCCTGCCCGACGTCTACGTCCCGTGCGAGGTCTGCCACGGGGCCCGCTACAACCGCGAGACGCTCGAAGTGCATTTCAAGGGCAAGACGATCGCCGACGTGCTGAACATGCCGATCGAGGAGGCCGAGGAGTTCTTTGCCGCGGTCCCGGCGATCGCGCGGCATATGACGACGTTGAACGCGGTCGGGCTCGGGTATGTCCGCCTGGGCCAGCCGGCCACCACACTCTCGGGGGGTGAGGCGCAGCGCGTCAAACTTGCCTCGGAACTGCAGAAGCGCTCGACGGGCCGGACGATCTATGTGCTCGACGAGCCGACGACGGGACTGCACTTCGAGGACATCCGCAAGCTGCTGATCGTTCTGCAGGGGTTGGTCGACAAGGGCAACACGGTGATCGTCATCGAGCACAACCTCGACGTGATCAAGAACGCCGACTGGATCATCGACATGGGTCCCGAGGGCGGATCCGGCGGTGGCCGGGTGATCGCGACCGGGACCCCCGAGGAGGTCGCGGCGGTGGCCGGGTCGCACACCGGTCGATTCCTGGCGCCGATTCTCGAGCGGTCGGCTCGCACGCCGGCTCGGGCGACCGGGCGGGCGCGAACGACAAAGAAGTCGGTCGTCAAGGCCGGGCCCGTTCAGGCCGGCGAGGTCACGAGGGCGCCGGCCGGAATGGCACCCGCCGCGAAGGCGACGAGGGCTCCGGCCGCAAAGGCTGCCGCCGCGCGACGCCCGACGACACAGGCAGTGCCCGAGGCGGCGACGATCTCCAAAAGCGCCGCCGCCGCCGCGCGCCGGGCCCGGAAGGCGGGCTGAGGTGGACGAGACACTCGCCGCGCTCGAGAGCGAGACGGCCCGACTGCTGGCCACCGTCGCCGTGCTCGACGATCCGGCCGCGGCCAGCGGATGCGACGGTTGGACGCGTGGCCACATCTTGACCCATTTGGCACGGAATGCCGACGGCCTCGCCGGGCTGGTCCGGGCCGCGGTGGACGGTAGTGGCGAGACGATGTACGCCTCGGCGCAGGCCCGCGACGCTGATATCGAGGCCGGCGCCGGGAGGGCCATGCCCGATCTGGCCGACGACCTTCGGACGAGCTCTGCCCGGTTGGCACAAGCTCTCCCCCGGCTGGCAGGGCTCGACGCGGGACTATTGGTCGAGCGCACGCCCGGCGGACCACGCTTTCGCGCAGCGGATCTGCCGACCATGCGTCTGCGAGAGGTGCTCTATCACCACGCCGACCTGCGGGCCGGCTTCGATTTCGAGGATTTTCCGCCCGACCTGGTGGCGACCTACCTGGCGCGGGAGGTGACGGCGCTGGCCGGTCTCCCCGATGCGCCGGCCGTCACGCTGGCGCCGGCCGGACAGGAGCCGATCCGGGTGGGTCCGAGCGGCCCCACGGTCGCCGGATCCCCAGCCGCGCTGCTTCGTTGGCTGGCACGCCGTGACCCTGCGGGCGTCCACGCACTCGACGGTGACGTCCTTCCCGAACTTCCGAGAGGCAGTTGATACTGATGACCGACCCCTACACCGGCGAGGTGACGCCCGGCGGACCGAGCGAGGTCCGCGAGTTGGCGCACGCGACAATCCGCAAGATGTCCGTCTCGGCGATGCACAACAACGTCTACCTCGTCACCGACAAGGGGACGGGCTCCCAATTACTGATTGACGCCGCCGACGACCCCGCGCGTTGCCTGGCCCTGGTCGCCGAGGGCACGGGCCGCCTCGATGCGCTGGTCACCACGCACCAGCACTGGGACCACACGCGCGCCCTCGCTGATGTCGTCGCGGCCACGGGAGCGCGCACGTATGCCGGCGCCGACGACGCCGACGCGCTTCCGCTGCCACCCGATGTGCGGCTCTCGCAAGGCGACACGATCGCCGTCGGGGGACTCGAGTTCGACGTGATCCATCTGCGCGGGCATACGCCGGGGTCGGTGGCGCTGGCCTACGCCGACCCGGATGGGGTGACCCACCTGTTCACCGGTGATTCGCTCTTCCCCGGGGGCGTCGGCAACACCACGATGCCGGGGCAGAGTTTCGAGAGCCTGTATGCCGATGTGGTCGACCGCGTCTTCGACCGCTTCCCGGACGACACCTGGTTCTATCCCGGCCACGGCAACGACTCAACCGTCGGCCTCGAGCGGCCCCACCTCGGCGAGTGGCGCGAGCGCGGCTGGTGAGCCCAGCTCACGTATCACGCGTGATACGTGAGGGTGATGACGGTGCCAGTCCGGGATCTTCGCAACAACAGCGCCTGGGTGCTGGCCGCGAGCCTCCCGGACGAGCCACTGATCAGTGCGATCACCCTCGCGGAGCTTTCCGTTGGCCCGCTGGTTGCCAGGACAAGCGTGGAGCGGGTGGCTCGCCAACCGCTCCTGCAGCAGGTGGAGGCAGACTTCGAACCGCTCGCGTTCGACAGCGCGGCGGCCCGCCGATTCGGGGCGGTCGCAGCATCGCTGCGCAGCTCCGGCCGCAAACCGGCCGCCCGAGCCTACGACGCGTTGATCGCCGCGGTAGCCATCGCTAATGGCCTTCCCCTGTTCACCGGCAACCCGGACGATTTCGCCGGCCTAGCGGGGCTGACGGTGCGCACGACCGAGCCGGACGGCCGCGGCGCGTAGCTGACACCCTCGTTAGGCTGCTCCGGTGCTGTCGGCCGACCGGGTTCCTGCCCCCCTTCTCGTCCTGGCGGGGATCGTCTCGGTCCAGTTCGGCGGGGCGCTGGCAGCGACCCTGATCCCGGTGATCGGGGCGGCGGGTTCGGTGACGATGCGGTTGCTCTTCGCGACCGTCATCCTGGTCGCGATCATCCGGCCACGGGTGCGTGGCTACTCGCGCGCGGACTGGGCCACGGTGCTCTGCTTCGGCCTTGCCCTCGGCCTGATGAACTTCACCTTCTATGGCTCTCTCGCACATCTGCCCATCGGCGTCGCCGTGACGATCGAGTTCCTCGGGCCGCTCGCTCTCGCGACGGTGCTGTCCCGGCGACCCCGGGACCTAATTGCAGTCGTGGCCGCGGGCACGGGCGTCGTCCTGATTTCGGAAGCCCTCCACGTCCCGTTGGCGGAACTCAACTGGACCGGGATCGGATTGGCTCTCGCCGCGGGGGCGTGCTGGGCGGCATACATCATTTTCAGCGGCCGGACAGGCGCGGCCTTTCCCAAGCTCGACGGGCTGGCCATCGCGATGGTGGTCGCGTCGGCCCTGGTGACCCCCTTGGGCGTGCTCACCATCGATGAGTGGACGACCCCCTGGCTCGCGAAGGGCCTAGGAATCGCCGTGCTCTCGTCCCTGCTCCCCTACTCCCTCGAACTGCTCGCCTTGCGCCGAATGCGCGCGGCCGTGTTCGGGATCCTGCTCAGCCTGGAGCCGGCCTTCGCAGCGCTGGCCGGCCTGATCGTGCTCGACCAACGCCTCCATACGCTGCAACTGGTTGGCATGGCACTGGTAGTCGGCGCCAGCATCCTGATCATGGGCGGCAACGCCGAGAAGGACCCGGCCGAGGCCGCCGCGACCTGATCGGGCGCCATACGCAGGGGTTTGTGGAATCGGGCGGGAAAGCTGTCAGCGCCCGGGGCCGCTAGGCGTCCGGGGAGGCCGCGTCGCGCTTGGACTTCCAGAGGCTGGCAATGGTGGTGACGCCGAGGATGACGACGATTGCACCGAGGGAGACCGAGATGGGGATCTCGGGGACGTGAATGTTCTCGCCGCCGTTGATGAAGGGCAACTCGTTGGTGTGCAGCGCGTGGAGCAGCAGCTTGACGCCGATGAAGGCCAGCAGCACGGCCAGCCCGATGCTGAGATAGACGAGCTTCTGCAGTAGGCCACCGAGCAGGAAGTAGAGCTGGCGCAGCCCCATCAGGGCAAAGAGGTTGGCGACCAGGACGATGTAGGGCTCCTTGGTCAGTCCGTAGATCGCGGGGATCGAGTCGAGGGCGAAAAGCAGGTCCGTGGTGCCCAGCGCAAGGATGACGAAGAGCATCGGCGTGGCCAGCCGCTTGCCGTCCAGGCGGGCGAACATCGAGGTGCCGTGGTACTCCTTCGTCGAGGGGATCCGCTTCTCGACGAACTTCATGAATGTGTTCTCTTCGTACTCGTCGTCGTCGGACTCCCCCTCACCGACCAACTTCCAGGCGGTGTAGATGAGGAACGCGCCAAAGATGTAGAAGACCCACGAGAAGTTGTTGATCGCCGCGGCACCGGCCCAGATGAACAGGCCGCGAAGGACGATGGCGATGACGATGCCGACCATCAGCGCAAACTGTTGGAGACGCTCCGGCACCGCGAAATTCGCCATGATCAGCAAGAAGATGAAGAGGTTGTCGACGCTGAGCGAATACTCGGTCAGCCAGCCGGCGAAGAACTCCCCGGCCAGTTTGCCCCCTTTCATCGCGAAGAGCGCGATACCGAAGATCACGGCTGCTCCGATATAGCCCGACAGCGCGAGCACAAGTTCCTTGGTGCTCGGGCGGTGCGGGTTGCGGGCAATCCAGATGACGTCGAAGGCAAGCACCGCTGCGGCGACGCCGATGGTCAAGAACCAGACCCACGTGGGCAGGTCGAGTTGGGTGGCATTCGCCGTTGCTAATGCGTGAACCAATTGGGGTCGCCTTTCGGACGTGACGGAAATCAGTCCGAAGGTCTCTCCCGCCCGAGGTAGATCGGGCCACCGCCCCGGGCCGGTGGGCCGTGATGACGAGGCAGGCGCTTGGGGGATACTCCCCTTCAGGGCACCCCGCACGGGCGAGGCACGGGCACTATTGAACCACTGCGCGGGCAGTGGGTCGAATCTGCGCACACATTCCGGTCAACCGATCGAGGGTCACACACGTGTCAAGGGCGACGATCACGGCGAGGAGACTGACGATGACTTGGGACGCGCTAAACGCCTCACCACGGCGCAGGACCTCGCCACGCGCGGTGGCTATCGCGGTCGCCACAATCCTGGCTGTCGCTGTCGGGGTGAGCGCGGGGGTTGCGTCACCCTCCTCGGGCGCTGGGCTGGCGGGCTCGCCGAGGACCGCCTCGGCCGCGCAGATCGGGAACTTGGACTTTCGGATCGAGCGGCTCAGCGGTATCGACCGGTATGCCGCGGCCGCGGCGATCAGCCGGCGCTTTCACCCCGCCGGATCGGGCGTTGTGGCCGTCGCGAGTGGCGAGGCGTATGCCGATGGAATCGCCGCCGGCACCTTTGCGGCGGACGGCGGTATGCCGGTCCTCTTCGTCAAGCGCGACCACATTCCGTCGGTGACGGCCGCCGAACTAGATCGCCTGCAGCCGTCGATGATCTTCGTCTTCGGCGGTCCGTCCACCATCAGCGAGGAGATCGTGCGGGAGCTCGGGTCGAACTGGACCGACGAGGGCGCCGTCGAACGGATCGGCGGTGCGGACCGGTTCGAGGTGGCGGCAGCGGCGAGTGCCCGTGCCTTCACCGGCCCGCTGCGCACCGTCTATGTCGCCTCCGGCCGGGTCTGGCCGGACGGATTGACAGGCGGAGCGGCTGCGGCCGTCGATGGATCACCGATGCTGCTCACCGACACCGCACAGCTCCCGGCCACCACCGAGGCGGAGTTGCGGCGCCTCTCCCCCGGCCGAATCCTGCTCCTCGGCGGCCCGGCTTCGGTCTCGTCGACAGTCGCAGACGCGCTCGGTCAGATCGCCCCCATCGAGCGTGTCTGGGGCGCAGACCGGTATTCGACAGCACTGGCCATCGCGAAGCGGGTCTTCGGGTCCGACCGGCCGGGCCTGATGGTGGCCACCGGGGCCAACTACCCGGACGCCCTCGCCGGGAGCGCGGCCGCAGTCGTCACCCGGGGCCCGATCCTGCTCTCCCGCGACCACGGTCTCCCGCCGGGCACGGACGCCGAACTGACTCGGCTCGGTCCGGACACGGCATACCTGCTCGGTGGCACGGCATCGGTGCCCATCGAGATTCCGCGGTTGGTGCAGAAGGAACTCGGGGTGTGCTGGGCGGGATTCGCTCCTCCCGACGGACGGACTGAGGTGATCAGTGCTGTCGCCGGCGTGAGCGGTCAGAAGATCGCCAACACCTTCGACATGGGTGGACGGATGACCGGCGCGGCTGACATCGTGCGCTACCTCATCGACCACCAGGTATGCACGACCTTCTTCCCCACCTCAATCATGGCCGACACTCCCGAGGGCCACGACGTGATGGCCCTGATCGCCGCGCACCCTGAACTCTTCGAGATCGGCAATCACACCGTCCACCATTGCGACCTGGTGCGTGGGGGCGGTGGTTCTCCGACGGCTGCCCCGTGCCAGGTGCCGATGACAGACAGCTTCGTCCGGGCCGAACTAAGCGACGCCGAAACGGTGCTTCGCGGCCTGTCCGGTATGACTGTGCGGCCCTATTGGCGACCGCCCTTCGGCTCGTCCGACGCCCGCGTCCAGTCGCTCGCCACGTCGGTGGGCTACCCGAAAACCATGATGTGGAGTCGGGACACGGCGGACTGGGATCCGGGAACGAGCACCGCCGACATCCTCGACGCCGTCCTGAATCCCACTCCACCGGCCGGCACGATCGTGCTCAACCACCTCGGGGGATACAACACCGGCGCTGCCCTGCCGACGATCATCTCGACCCTTCGCGCCCGCGGGGTGACCGTCACGACCGTCTCGGACCTCATGGACGGCTGAACCGGCCTTTCGACACCCCTGAACCGGCCTTTCGACGCCCCTGAACCGGCCTTTCGACGTCAGGAAGATCGTGTCGGCCACCTTGGCGACGTGGTCGCCCTCCCACGGCTGATCCGGCCACGCGCCGGCTTCGCGAGCGCGTAGGCCGCGATCTCCTCGGGGGTCACTTGGTCGCCTCGTGCATTTGACGCAACTCCTTCTTCAGGTCACCGATCTCATCCCGCAACCGGGCCGCGACCTCGAAGCGCAGCTCAGCGGCAGCAGCGTGCATCTGGTCGGTGAGCTCGTGGATGAGCGAGGCGAGCTCGCTTGCCGGCAGCCCCTTGACCGACGCCGCTTGGCCGGTGTCGGCCATCATTGCGCCGCGCCCACCGCGCCCGGCCCCGCGCACACCGCGCGTCTGGCTTCGGCCGGATCCGAGCAGGGCGTCAGTGTCGGCGTCCTCACGCCCGAGCAGGTCGGTGATGTCGGCGATTTTCTTGCGCAGCGGCTCGGGGTCGATGCCGTGCTCGCGGTTGTAGGCGACCTGCTTCTCGCGGCGCCGGTTGGTCTCCTCGATCGCATTGGCCATCGACGGCGTGATCTTGTCGGCATACATGTGGACCTGCCCCGAGACGTTACGGGCGGCTCGGCCGATGGTCTGAATCAGCGAGCGGGCCGAGCGCAGGAAACCCTCTTTGTCGGCGTCGAGGATGCTGACCAGGGAGACCTCCGGCAAGTCCAGGCCCTCACGCAGCAGGTTGATGCCCACGAGCACGTCGAACTCCCCGAGGCGCAACTCGCGCAGCAACTCCACGCGACGCAGCGTGTCGATGTCGGAGTGCAGATAGCGCACCCGCACGCCCTTCTCGAGCAGATAGTCGGTCAGGTCCTCGGCCATCTTCTTGGTCAGCGTGGTGACCAGCACGCGCTCGTCGCGCTCGGCGCGCTGGGCGATCTGGTCGAGCAGATCATCGATCTGGCCCTTTGTCGGCTTGAGGATGACCTCGGGGTCGATCAGCCCGGTCGGCCGGATGACCTGCTCGACGACGCCATCGCTCTTGGCGATCTCGTAGTCGCCTGGCGTCGCCGACAGATACACGGTCTGCCCGATCCGGTCGAGAAATTCCTCCCACATCAGCGGCCGGTTGTCCATCGCGCTCGGCAGGCGGAAACCATGGTCGACCAGCGTGCGCTTGCGCGACATATCGCCTTCGTACATCGCGCCGATCTGCGGGACCGTCTGGTGCGACTCGTCAATGACCAGCAAGAAGTCATCGGGGAAATAGTCGAGCAGGCAGTTGGGCGCCGACCCACGGGACCGGCCATCGATGTGCATTGAATAGTTCTCGATACCGCTGCAAGAACCGATCTGCCGCATCATCTCGATGTCATAGGTCGTGCGCATCCGCAGCCGCTGCGCCTCCAGCAGCTTGCCCTGCTTCTCGAAGAGCGCGAGCTGATCGGCCAACTCCTTCTCGATCCCGGTGATCGCGCGCTCCATCCGCTCGGGCCCGGCGACATAGTGGGTGGCGGGGAAGACATACATCTCGGTCTCCTCGCGAACCACCTCACCGGTGACCGGATGGAGGGTATAGATCCGCTCGATCTCGTCACCAAAGAACTCGATCCGCAAGGCCAGTTCCTCATAGACCGGGATGATCTCGACCGTGTCGCCGCGCACCCGAAAGGTGCCTCGGGTGAAGGACAGGTCGTTGCGGACATACTGCATCTCCACGAACCGGCGCAGCAACGCGTCGCGCTCGATCGGCATACCGACCCGGAGCCGGACCATGCGGTCGACATACTCCTGCGGGGTGCCGAGGCCGTAGATGCAACTGACCGACGCGACGACGACGACGTCGCGCCGGGTCAGCAGCGAGTTGGTCGCGCTGTGGCGCAGCCGCTCGACCTCGTCGTTGATCGAGGAGTCCTTCTCGATGTAGGTGTCGGTCTGCGGGACGTAGGCCTCGGGCTGGTAGTAGTCGTAGTACGAGACGAAGTACTCCACGGCATTGTTGGGCAGCAGCTCGCGGAACTCGTTGGCCAACTGCGCAGCGAGCGTCTTGTTGGGGGCCATCACCAAGGTCGGCCGCTGCACCTGCTCGATCAGCCAGGCGGTCGTCGCCGACTTGCCGGTGCCCGTGGCGCCGAGCAGCACGACATTCTGCTCACCGCTGGTGATGCGCCGGGTCAGGTCGGCGATCGCCGTGGGCTGGTCACCGCTCGGCGAGAACTCGGAAATGACCTCGAAGGGCGCCACCCGGCGCTTGAGATCGGTGGTCGGTCGCATGAGACAACCGTATGCCGACCCACCGACAACCCCTTCGTTCGCTGATTTTGCCAATCCAAGGACACCAGTCGGTGGCTCGGTCTAGCCTCTTAAACAGGCCGCGGGACTGGCCAGCGGCACAACCCGGAAGAGGGGCACATCTGATGGATCGAAGGCAACTCCTGATCGCGGGTGCGACGACCGGCCTGGCCGGCGCGACCACGCTGGCTGCCGGCGAGGCCTCGGCCGCGCCGTTCGGTTTCAACAGCACCTTCACGTCGAACAAGCTCGGCTGGTCAAATGTCTACGGCAATTGGATGCTGCGCAATGGCAACCTGCACTGCGACGGCATCCCCGGCTACTCGACCTCGGTCAAACACTCCAACAACTACAGCGACTACATGTTCCAGGCGCGCATGAAGCGGTCCGGGAACTACGGCGGCAACGCCGCCAACCGCCTCATCGTGCGCGGCAACCCGTCGCGCCTCAACTCGGCCATGAACTGGCGTCCGTCGTATCTCTTCCAGTACGCCAACGCGGGGTGGTTCTCGGTCTGGTTGATCACCGCCACCGGCGCCGAGACGCCCGTGGTCGGCTGGACCAATCTCGGCTACACCCTCAACAACTACGTCACGATCTCGGCGTATGTGGCAGGCGACTATCTCGCGTTGGGGCTGAACGGGATCTGGGTGTGGTCGGGGTACAACTCCGCTCTGTCCTTCGGACAGGTCGGGATGGGCTTCTGGACGGCTCCGGGCTACTGGGGCAAGCTCGATGTCGACTACTCCCGCCTCGGCTATGCCACCCGCACCGAACGCCCCACCGTCACCTTCGCCGGGAAGCCGACACCGGGCGGCTCGGTTCACGAGGCACCTCACTAGCCCCCACGATCCGACACGGCCGGGCGCTATCCCATAGGCGCCCGGCCGGTCTCGGCCCAGACACGGTTACCACAGGGAGTAGTCGATGAGAACGAGCAAATCCCGCCAGCGTCAAAGCCGCACAGCGCGCCTCGCACTCGGCGCGGCGGCGTGTGCGGCAAGCCTCGCGGGCCTCGCCTCCGCTCCGGCCACTGCCCGGACCGAGCCGGCCGTCAACGTTGCCACGCCTGGCTATCTAACGATGGCGTGGGGACGCAGTCTCTGGGCGCATGGCTGCAACCCCGGCACCCCGGCACCGGGGGTGCGCACGCTGGAGCAGGACGCCCAGGATCTCAAGGCGTATGGCCTGCGCGGCGTCGGCGGCATCGTCGTCAACCGCACGTCCGACACCCGCACGTGCGAGCGCGGAGTCACCAATGCGACCTGGGCCGACCTCGCGCGGCTGCAAACGGCATACGGGTGGTCGTTCGTCTCCCAGTCGATGAACTATACCCGGATGACAACGCTGACCACCGACGCCCAGCGGTATGCCGAGACCGGCGCCACGCTCGCGCCGCTCGCGGCCCGCGGGCATACCCAGGCGTGGGGGGCCTTCTTCTATCCCGACGACGAACAGGACCTGCCGGCCCAGCAGATGGTCGCGAAGTATTTCGCGTTCGGGCGCCTCTACACCCTCGTCCCTGGGTTCAACACCAAGGCTTCGGCGACCGTCTTTCCCTACACCCTGCTCACCTACACCCCCCTTGGCGGGCGCTGCAACAACACGGCGCTGCCCTGCTACACGATCAAGGTCCGCAACGATCGGATCACCGCGCCGCCGAGCGCGATCGTCAAGGCGCTCAACCCCAGGCCGGGGCAATGGTCGGTGATCCAGATGTTCCGCTTTGTCGAGGGCAAATCCGGCACTTTGGGCCAGGCCAATGCCTGGGATTGCACGAGCCCGGACTGGCGCAACCGGTGGACTGGCATCCCGGAGAACTACTGCCGCAACACCTTCCTGACGGCGCTCGCCCAGCGCGACCGAACGGTCGTCAATGTCACCCCCGCGCAGATGGCGACCCGCTGGGGCCGCACCCCGAGCGGCTGAGCCGATAATGGCGCGGTGACCGCGCGACCGATCGACCCCACCGACGAGGAGACGCGGGCACCATACGACCCGATGCCGCACGGGCCGGCGGAGGTCGGCCTCGGACCATGGGTCGGCGACTGGCCGGCCGACGAGCGGTATGACGCGGACCTGCTCCGCGACGGCGACCGCCGCAATGTGGTGGACCGCTACCGTTATTGGACGATGGCGGCGATCGTCGCCGATCTCGATGCGCGTCGGCACGGCTTCCACGTCGCCATCGAGAACTGGCAGCACGACTTCAATATCGGCACCATCGTCCGAACAGCCAATGCCTTTCTCGCCGCCGAAGTGCACATCGTCGGCAATCGACGCTGGAACCGGCGCGGGGCGATGGTCACCGATCGCTATCAACACGTGCGGTATCACGCTGATGCGCGCGCCTTGGGGGCCTATCTGGCCGAGCGGGAGGTGCCGCTATGGGGCGTCGACAATTTGCCGGGGTCGCTCCATCTGGAGTCGGCGATTCTTCCCGAGCGGGTGTGCTTTCTCTTCGGGCAGGAGGGTCCGGGACTCTCCGACGCCGCCCGCGAGGCCTGCGCCGCGACCTTCTCGATCGCTCAGTTCGGCTCGACCCGCTCGATCAACGCCTCCGTCGCGGCGGCCGTGGCCATGCACGCGTGGGTCCGCGAGCACGCCGATTTCGGCGAAGCGTGGCGGGGGTGAGCCATGCGTAAGCCGCTGCGCCACGCACTGGCGCGCTACCGCGCCTCCGGCGCCGATCTGCCCTTCGGCAATCCGCTCGCCGCCCACGGGCTCGCGATGGAGGGCTACTTCTGGCGCGTGACCGACGGGGACCGCTCGCTGATCGCGCTGATCGGCGTGAATGCCCCGCGCGACGGGTCACCGCCGTGGGCCACGCTCGGGTTGGCGGCCAGCAATGGTTTCGTGCGCACGGTGGCTGCCGACACCGGCTGGGCCGATCCGGGCGCGCTCGGGGCGCGCAGCGGGGACAGTTTCGTGGCCACCTCGGACCGGGTGCGTGTGCACCTCGGGGCGGACGCCCGCTGCGAGTTCGCGATCGCCGAGGCGGCGCCCTGGCTCGGTCGGGCTTTCGGCGGCTCCAGCCTCTTTCATAGCGTCCCCGGTCTGAATCAGTACTGGCATCCCTGGCTGCTGGGCGGTCAAGCCACGGGATGGGCCGAGCTCGGCGGCGAGCGGTGGGAGTTCGACACGGCGCAGGTCTATGCCGAGAAGAACTGGGGCAAAGGGGGTTTCCCGGACGCGTGGTGGTGGGGGCAGGCGCAAGGCTTCACCGACCTCGGCGCCTGCGTCGCTTTCGCGGGCGGCCTGGTTCACGCCGGGCCACTGCGCACGACCGTCACCGCGGTGGTCGTCCGCCTGCCGGACGGCCAGGTGATTCGGCTCGGCAACCCCGGCACCTCACCGGTGCGCGCGGAGGTCACCGATGAACGCTGGCTGCTGCGCGGGCGGGGGCGCGGCTACGAGGTCACCCTTGACGGCTGTGGCCCGCTCGGGGCCGCACACGTCCTGCCTGTGCCACTCCCTGACGAGCGCCGCAACACCGCGGGCGACCTCGAGCACCTCAGCGCCGACCTGCGTGTCGAGGTGCGGCACCGGAGACGCCTGATCTGGGCCGACCGGTCGCGCATGGCCGCGCTCGAACACGGCGGGCTGGCCCGGGCCGAGGCCGAACTGCGCCGCCGGGGCTTGCCGCTCGGAGCCGTTGACGCCCCGCCTGCGCGGCAATGACGCCCGGTGCGCCTGTCGGGGCGGATGAGCTGGTCGCAAGGATGCACGTCGTCGCGCTGCCGATGCGCGTGGCCTTCCGAGGCGTGCGCGTGCGCGAGATCGCCCTCATCGAGGGACCTGCCGGTTGGGGGGAGTACGCTCCGTTCGTCGAATATGCGCCGCCGGAGGCCGCACGCTGGCTCGCCGCCGCGATCGAGAGCGCGTATGCCGAGTGGCCGCCTCCCCTGCGGCCTGCCGTCCTGGTCAACGCGACCGTCCCGGCCGTGCCAGCGGCGACGGTCGCGGGAGTACTGGCGCGCTTCGACGGCTGCACGACCGCAAAGGTCAAGGTCGCCGAGGCCGGTCAGAGACTCGCCGACGACATCGACCGGGTCGCGGCCGTCCGCGCGGCGCTCGGGCCGGAAGGGCTCATCCGGGTCGATGCCAACGGCGGCTGGGATGTCCACCAGGCGACGGATGCGCTCGGGCGGCTCGCGGCATACGGGCTGGAATATTCGGAGCAGCCCTGTGCCCGCGTCGAGGACCTAAGGGAGTTGCGAATCCGTTTGGCGCGCAACGCGATCGAGGTGCCGATCGCGGCCGACGAGTCGATCCGCAAGGCCGAGGACCCGCTGCGAGTGGCCCGTTCGGAGGCGGCCGACCTGATCGTCGTCAAGGTCGCCCCGCTCGGGGGCGTGACGTCCGCGCTGGAGATCGTCGATGCCTGCGGGCTACCGGCGGTTGTGTCGTCCGCGCTGGACTCTTCCGTCGGGATCAGCGCGGGCGTGGCATTAGCCGCGGCGCTCCCCCGGCTTGATCACGCCTGCGGACTGGGCACCCTCAACCTGATGAGCGCGGACGTCACCGCCTCGCCCTTGGTGCCGTTCGCGGGCGTCCTGCGGCCGGGGCGCGTCGCCGTCGACCCCGACCTGCTCCGCCGGCATGCCGTGGGCCCCGACCGCCTGACCTGGTGGCGGGACCGGGTGCGTGCCTGCGCGGCACTGCTCGGCCGATCCTGAGGCCGGCGCCCAAATCAGTCGGTGAGAACGATCTCGACCGGCCAACCCGGGTCGCAGTTGCCGAGCCGTGGCTCGGCCACCCGCGTGCTCCCCACATCCGCTGCCCCGACGGGCCGCAGCGGGAAGCCGGCGGCCGCTAGCGCCTCGCACGCCCTCGCGCCGACGGGCAGGTGTACGCGCAGCGGGATGCTCAACTCGTCTACGCCCGCCGGGGTGGGCACCCACACCGGAACGACGTCGGGGGCGTCGGGCAGGTCCAAGGCCCGGCGCACGCGGGCGGCGATCCGCCGGCCCTGACCGTCGCGGTCGGCTGCCGCGGGGGCACCCGTTATCGCCGGCTCGCCCGGCGCCCGGGCCGGACGGCGGGCGGCGAGGTTGGCGGCATACGGCTCGATGCGGGACTCCCACAGCGCTGCCGTGGCAGCGGTCAGTTCCTGTGGCGACCCGTCATTGGTCAGCAGCACATCCGCGGCCGCCCGTCGCTGTTCATCGCTGGCTTGCACCCGGATGCGCGCCCGGGCATCGTCCTCGGCCAGCCCGCGCTGCTCGACCAGGCGCCGAACCCTGGTCTCGGAATCGGTCAGCACCACCATGACCAGGTGGTAGTCGGCCGACATCCGCTTCTCGACGAGCAAGGGCATGTCGTGGACGGCGATACCGTCCGGCGGTGCGGCGGCGAACTGACGGGCCGCTTCGGCCCAGATCAGCGGGTGGGTGATCGCCTCCAGCCGGGCGAGTTCGCCGGGGTCGGCGAAGACCCGCGCCGCCAGCGCCGCCCGGTCCAGCGAGCCGTCGGGCGCCGCCACCTCCTCGCCGAAGGCCGCGAGGACCGCGTCCAGGCCCGGCCCGCCGGGAGCGAGCACGCCCCGGGCGATCGCATCGGCGTCGACGATGGTCGCCCCCCGCTCGGCGCAGGCCCGCGCGACCGTCGATTTGCCGCTGCCGATGCCCCCTGACAAGCCAATACGCAACACGGGTCACACCCTAACGACGCGCCGGGAACTAGCGTTGCGGGCGTGTCCTTTGGCACACTTCCGAGGTCAACACCCCCTTGCCTGCCGGTGGTCCGCGCGCCAAGCCCCCGTCGCCAACCGACTTAGAGGTTGCACGGATAGGTGCGGATGTTGCGTTTGGGGTGCGTGTTGCTGAAGGGGTGCAGGCACGGACGCGAGTAGGAGAGGAGGTGTCAAAGCCAAT